>JAJZYC010000122.1 GCA_021806125.1 bacterium | reverse complement strand
ATGGTTTTATCCTAAACGAAAAATCAAAGGCTTTATAAGGCAAATACGACAGTTTTTTCGGAGCTCCTTTCTGGTTGGAAAAAAAAATTACTCTTTAGAGTAATGCAAATTAAAACGATAAACCGCTCTAAAATCGATTTTAAGACGTTTTAATTTTAGGTTAATGTTTTAACCTAAAATTAAAATGAAAGCCCTTAACGGTCAAATTAGAAAGGATTTTAAGAATTGAAATTTAAAAAATAAAGGATATAATTAAGAAAAATAATAAATTAAATCGGAGGCTAAATTATGTATGGAATCGGTTATCCTGAATTAATTGTTGTCGGTATCGTTGTTTCGCTCGTTTATCTTTACAAAAGAAGCAAAAATACTGCAAACAAAAACTATTCGTCGCATAAATCGGACGGCAAGCCTGAATTAAGCAAAAAGGCGTATTATACGATATTTGCTGTTGCTTTCACCGTTTTAGGAATTATATTTAAGTGGATTATTCCGTTTTTAGGCGATATGTTTTTTGCCGCCGGCGGAGTTTTAATTTTAGCTTTAGTTTTAGGAACTATTTTAGGGGTTGATTTTGAAATGACGGAAAAACAGCATATCGCAAAAATAATAAACGATATATCCAACGAAGTCAAAAAAAATAGGGGGTAAAAATGTTAGCTTTTATTATCGGTTTTTTAGGTATTTTATTTGCAATACTTGGATTTGTTGCATTACGCAATGTGTTGCATAATCCTAATTATGACAAAGAAAACAAAAAAAGCTTTGTAGATAAAGAGTTTGACAACATGGGTTTTGTCGGCAAATCATTGTTTGGTAATTATATAACTGCAAGAAATACGCAAAGAATTGCCGAGGCGTTAGAAGAACTTAATAAAAAAAAGAAAAAAGACTACGACAATTAATTTTTTTCAAATCAAATTTCCGCATTGCGGATAATTTGTTTTCTTTTTTTTAAATTGTGCTAAACAATTTGCGTATCTCTTTTTGAGAAGCGTAAGCGTATCAAAAAAGAGATACGCTCTCTTGAATACTCTTGAGATCTCTTGAGCACTTATTAAATAGTGTCGTTTTTTGCGTTTTCACTTATTAAATAGTGTCGCCTCACTTATTAAATAGTGTCGCATTTTTTTTTGAATAGGTTTTATGCGGCTTTGCTGGTTTTTGATATTTTAAGGTAAAATATATACTATTATCAATACGGTTGATAATAGTATATATTTAAAGGGTTTAAAGGGTATGATTATTTAGAAAATAAACTTTGTCAGTATTGGAATGGTCATAATATACTATGCCGTTTTCTATTTTAATCTGAAATTTACTAAATAGTATATTAGCGTTATCATTTATCTTTTTTAGTATTCTTTCTTTTGTTCTTGTGGTTATATTATCGTCAAACGCCCTTATTGACATTAGAACGTCGATGAGTTTCATATTTAGCTTATCATGCGATATTACAAACCTGACAAAAGCTTGTAGAACGCCGCTTTTAAGCGATAATATATCTGGTAAAATTTTAATATAGCTTAAATTTACGTCTATATCAAAAAATTTAACAAAAGAAGAATTAAAACAAACGCCGTATAGTTTGCCGTAATTATCGTTGTTAAAACAGTTTTTAGGACTATCAGGATTAGCCGTTTTAGTCCACTTATGAAAATGCAAAATAGTTTCATGTAATTCATAGTTTTTTGTCTTTAATATGGTTAAAGTAGTTTGCAAATCGTCTAATTTATCTTTTAGCCATTCATAATTATATCCCATTTGCCCTAACGCTTTTAATATTTTCCAGACGCTAAATTTTACCACTAATTCGCCATTTTGGAGCTTTAATGTTTCGGTAGCATTTGCGAAAATTAAATCTAAGATATTTAAATGAACTTGTGTTAAATGGTTATATTTAGCCGGTATTTTTAGACTTGCCCATTGATTTTGGAATGTAATATCTTGCCCTTTGCTTTTATTGCGTTTTATCGTTGGTGTAAACATTGCCGACCTAATTATAGAGACCGTCGTATTGCTATTTTTGAATTCTTTAAAATCCCGCTTTTTCGTATTCATTTTCGTATCTTACCTCATAATTATTATAATTGTCATTATTATTATAGCTAATGTTGTTATCAATTAGTTTAAATCGGCCGTTCTCCCATTCGTATATCGGGTTGCCGCTTTCAAGACCTACGCGGGCGGGCTTGGCGCTTGCGAGCTTAATATATCGCCTTAAATTTCCGTCCTCGTCATACCTGCTTAATTTCCAATTTACCATATCGTCCGAAAACAAGGCAGCGTAGGCGTAATCGACCTGGTAGGCTACGTTGCCGTCCTCCTTGGCTCCCGAAAGAACCGAAAACGGATTGACGGTTCGTTGTTGCCGTGTTTCTCGTATTGCGTCATTATTTATAGAATAAATATTGAGCAGGCAAATATTTTCATGCTTAATGCGTAGTTTATTTTGCTCGACAAAAATTTGCGTCATATATTCCCTTAAAGCCGTTGTTTTTCTATCGTCTGAGGCAAGGTATATGTTCCATGCAAGGGCTTGATAATAATCGGTTACAATTAATATTTTTTTATTTTTAAAATTATTAATAAACTCATCAATAAACATAAAATCGACTATATTACCTATCGCATAGACGTTTTGCCCGCTCATTTTCTTTTTTTCTGCTCTGATAGCTATTTCATTATCTAGGCCCTCGTAATATAGATATAATGATATATGCCCGTCAATATTAGCGTGTTCCTCTGCAAGCTGTAAGGCTATATCTGTTTTACCGGCGCTTGTAGAGCCTAAAATTCCCATTATGGCTTGATATTGAATTTTTAGACCTAACACTTTCAAATCTTGGATAGGTTTAATATTTTTAATTAAATTATTAATGAGATATTGGCTATAATCGACTTTAGGCTCTGTATCTGTAATAGATGGTATAAGTTTATATATATCGATTTCTGTTATGTATTCCGCTGCCTCGTTGCCTCCCAGTTCGCAAAAAATGTTATATAGTAAAGAATCTATAAACTCACCTTTGTTGCTAAATGCGGGAGCTGTCCGGCGGGCGTAATCCCTGAAATCATGGTCTTGATAAAAATTACAAATATGAACTTGCTCTGCTATCTGCTTTACTGTCTCTATCACTTTGTCAAAACTGCCGCTTTTATCGTGATCGGGTAGGACTATAACCGCCTTGCCGTCTAATTGCTCTTTAAAATCAGCTAATCCTGCCCTTTTTGAGTCGCTCGGCAAAACTATATAGTCAAGCCCTAACCAGTCGAGTATAAGCCATTCAGCAACGCCAGACGCAATAAAAACAATGCTTTTATCAGTCAGGCGGTTAAAAATCGGCTGCGATCCCTGCCATTTCCACTTTATCGAACCTGCGTTTCTGGTTATCGTCGACGAATTAGGAGCAGTAATAAGTAAGCGGTTTTGCCCTGCATATTGCGTAAGTTTTATATTTTTAAAGCTGTTGGCGTCTTTGCCCCATAAAATTGGCGGTATCTCAAGCGATAAAAGTCTTTCTATTTCTGCTTTATGGTCTGCGGGCGTTACCGTAGCAGGTTTAATATTTTCTTTTTTTTCGAAGCGGCGGGTCTCGTCATATTCAGGTATATCAAGAACATTATATAAATTTAATTCCTTGATGAGTTCCGTTCTTGTATAGGCTTTGCCACAAGCATGGCAATACAAGGTTGGTGTTTCAGAATTATCGTTAATCTGAGCTTCAAAGTTGTCTTTTTTCAAGGGTTCGCCCGAATGGCAAACAGGACAGCGGCAAACAGTATTATTGCCGACTTTCATTGTTTCGACGCCGGAGGCTTGCAGGATATCAAGTATCGTATAATCGCTTATCTTAGCCATTTTGCACCTCCAAGATAATAGATAATCGGCGGCGCGGTTGGCGGAGCATTGCTTTCTGCCGCTTCGGTCGCGATTTTTCGTGTATTTTTTGTATTATTTATAATAATTTTTTTGCTTTCTTTTAAAATTAGCTTTATTACTTTTAGTTTTTCGAGGTTTTGTGATAATTTTTTGTATGTTCTAAAAAAAATTTCGATGAAGGCGGGCACTAAAAAAAATGTTTTAACTAAATTTACAACTGAGAATTCGATTTTTTTATTCTTAAAATATAACGAATCAAAAATTGCGTCATAAATATTATAATTTTTATTTATCGTTATCATCGTTATCATCTCCTTTTGTATTACTAAAATTTATTAATGTCCTATACGCATTAATGTAATTATCCACAAATTCCCTTAGTGTCTTGGCTATGTCTTTGTTTTGTATTTCTAAAATCTTTTCAAAATCTTTTTTTTGACTTTTTGTTAGACGTATCATAATTCTTTCGGTTTTTCGCTCTTTTTTTGGCATATTTAAGCCTCCTTTTTACCATTTATTAAATTTGCTATTTAGAATAAATATTTGTATATTATATATCCTAAGTTTTTTATTTTGTCAATCCTTTTTTTTAAATTAAACTAATAGTTATATTTATATAACTATTAGTTTAATTGTGTAAATTTTAGATAGTAAAACTATCAAAATATTATAAATGTCTGACAATATGTAATTAAATGTAGTCAAATACACTAAATACGCCAAATGTAATTTTACATTTAATGACATTTAACTACATTTAGCTTTTTTGTTTTTATATCTCCTATTATTTTCCTTATTTTTCCGCCTTTTTTCAAAAATAAAACTTCCTTGACACTCATAAACTATCAAGTTATAATATATAACTATTAGTTATATTTATATAATTAATAGTTTAATTAACCGATATTTAAAAGGAGCAATTATGCCGCAGGAAAAAACCTTAGGTCGCATTCT
>JAJZYC010000121.1 GCA_021806125.1 bacterium | reverse complement strand
TCGGATTTGGTTTTCGTTACCCCGTCCGACCATCTCATAAAAAACGAAGACGCTTATAAAAATATTATAGATACCGGGCGGGACGAAGCCATAAAAGGCGGCATCGTTATGTTCGGCATTAAGCCGATGTACCCTGAAACCGGTTACGGCTACATAGAAGCCGGAATGCCCTTAAAAACCCGAAATGCCGCAATATCTCCGGTTTTGTCTTTCAAAGAAAAACCCGATAAAGAAACCGCCGCGAAATATATTTCGGAAAAGAATTTTTACTGGAACAGCGGAATGTTGATGTGCCGACCCGAAATACTTCTTAAGGAACTTCAGTCCCTGTGTCCCGCAATTTACGAAAATTCAAGGGAGGCTTATAAAAACGTGTTGAAGGATGGCGGCATGATAAAGGTCAAAGAAGCTGATATGCTCAAAATAGAGGAAAATTCTATCGATTTTGCCCTTCTGGAAAAAACAAAATGCGTAAAGGTCGTGGAATCCGATATCGACTGGTCCGACCTTGGAAATTTTGATTCAATTTATAACGAGCTGGAAAAAGACGAAAATAATAACGCCGTAAGTTCGAAAGAAGATATAGTCGGCATTAATTCTAAAAACAATCTTATAATGTCCGGCGGGAAAATGGTTGCCGCTGTAGACATAGAAGATTTGATAATCATCAATACCGACGACGCTATTTTAATTTCTAAGAAAGGTTCTTCGCAGAACGTTAAAAAAGTCGTAGATGAATTAAAAAATAGAAATTCCGAACTTCACACCCATCATCTTACCGTCCATAGGCCTTGGGGCTCATATACCGTTTTACTCGAATCCGCTCTTTATAAACTTAAAAAGATTTCGGTAAAACCCGGCGCAAAACTTTCGCTTCAAAAGCATTTTCACAGGTCTGAGCACTGGATAGTAACGAGCGGAACAGCCATTGTTACCGTAGGCGATAAAGAGACGCTTTTAATGGCCAACGAATCTACTTATATTCCTATGGGATTCGTCCACAGGCTCGAAAATCCGGGTTTGATACCGCTGGTTATTATAGAAGCGCAGGTGGGGGAATATCTTAAAGAAGACGACATAGTCAGGTTTGAAGACGACTACGACAGACTGTAAGCCGTGGCAGAGCTATAAATTAAATTCCGATTCGTAAATTTCCAAAGTATCCTTTATGCCGTCCAGTTTATCGTCTAATTTATATATTTCGTTATTATATTCGCAGTATCCGTTGTCCAGTAAAGATTCCGCCGTTTTTTTATTTTTAGTTAAAAATATGTGGACGGACAGCGGGTCGCCTATATTGTCGAGAGATATAACCGATGTATTGCCTTTTTCCGCGTTTTTGCTAAAAAATTGGCGCAGTAATTCTCCGGTTTGTTTATTTCTAATTCCGTAATAAGTCATGAATAGAGTTTTTTAAAAGCCGCTATATAATATTTATAGTTTTCCCAGTATTTTTGTATATAGGCGCCAAGAGTAAAATTGTCGGAACTGCCTGCTTACTGCGGTTTTAATTGGTTGCGGGGGCAGGATTCGAACCTGCGACCTTTGGGTTATGAGCCCAACGAGCTACCGGACTGCTCCACCCCGCGATGATTTTTTCGTATAACTTATTTATTATATATTCTAATTAATTTTATTGCAAGTTTAAAATGTCCTTGATTTTTTCAGTCCGATTTATCATAATGATACAATAAGATATTTTTTGGAAAACTACTTTAATAATTAAGAATTTATGCGGGGGTGCAATAATTATAACTATGGATACCGACGAGAGCAAAAAAACTCCATTATACGACGAACATGCTAAAATGGGGGCAAAAATCGTTTCGTTCGCCGGATTTTATATGCCGCTTTATTATAAAAGCATAATAGAAGAACATTTGAACGTGAGAAACAACTCCGGCATTTTTGATATAAGCCATATGGGTGAAATAATTATAAAAGGCAGAGACGCTTCGTATTTCGTAGATTACGTTTTTACCGCCGACGTTTCGAAGATAAGGCAGGGAGATATAGTTTATTCGTTAATCCTTAATGAAAAAGGCGGAATAATCGACGACGTTACGGTTTTCAAGTTTTCCGAAGACGAGTATATGGTTGTCGTAAATGCGGCAAATACGCAGAAAGATTTTGCTTGGATTAATTATATACAGACCGGGTTTCAGAAAAAAGGCAAAGACGTTTCAGTCCAAAATATAAGCGACGCGATAGGGCTTCTTTCCGTGCAGGGGCCTAAATCGAGGGATTTGATATATCCTCTGATAAGCGACGCAGTCAAAATAGGAAAATGCGGACTGTTCGATTTTAAGTTTAAACCTAAAAATATCAAGGATTTAAAGCATTTTGAATTCGGCTGTGCCGAGTTTAAAGACGTCAACATAGAAGCGATGATTTCGAGAAGCGGTTATACCGGAGAGTTCGGATTCGAAATATTCATACCCGCTGAAAAAACGGCGGTTTTGTGGAACTATCTTTTAAAAAACTCCCATCTTTCCAGCCTTCTTCCTGTCGGCCTGGGAGCAAGAGACACTTTAAGGTTCGAGGCGGCGCTTCCTTTATACGGACACGAGATGGACGAAACTATAAACCCTTACGATGCCGGTCTTGAGAAATATCTTTCGGACACTAAAGATTTTATCGGAAAAGAAGCTTTAAAAAATATTAAAAACAAAGAAAAAAGATTAATTTTCTTTAAGCTTTCAGGCAAACAGATACCGAGGCATTCCCAGAGGATACTCGACGAAAATCTTAAGCCTATAGGCTGTATCGCAAGCGGAACCTACAGCCCTTCAAATAAATTTCCGATAGGCAGCGCCTACATTTCGGATTCGGGCGTCAATGCTTCTTTTTTGAAAAATTTTTTCATAGATATCAGGGGAAATTTTGAGAAGGCCGAAGTGGTTTTGCCTCCTTTTCACAAACACGTTAAAGCCGGCGGTTAAAAATAAAAATAAAAACATAAAATAATCAAATAACATAATTAAATAAGCCAAGGGGTTAAAAATGATTAAAAGCGGGTCGTTTTATTTCTCTAAGTCTCATGAATGGATAGGCAGGGATTCAAATAATAAATATCGCATAGGAATTTCGGATTTTGCACAGTCGGAACTTGGTGACGTCGTTTACATTTCGCTCCCGGAAGCGGGAAAGGCTTATAAAAAAGCAGGCAAAATAGGCGAAATAGAATCGGTTAAGTCCGTTTCGGAAATTTACGCACCTGTTGACCTTAAAATAATTTCCGTAAATTCAAAGCTTAACGATACGCCCGAACTTATAAATCAGGAACCGAAAGGAGCGGGTTTTATCGCCGAAGTTGAAATATCTAACGATTCCGATGTAGAAGGATTAATGGTCGAAGATGCGTATAAAAATTTTATAGCCGATTCGCACCATGAATAATTTTCGTTATTTTCCTAATTCAAAAAAAGATATAGCAAAATTATACCGCATTTTAGGTATCAAAGATAAAAAAGAGCTTTTCGGAAAGATACTTGGCGGCATCCCTTTAATGGACGGCAGTCTTCTTAATACCATTCCAGAGGAGTTGGACGAAGATGCTCTCTACCGCTTTTTTTCGGATATCGATTCTAATATTCCTGCAAAAAGGAGAACCGCCGTCTTCGCCGGAGGCGGAATATATAATCATTTCGTTCCTTCTGCAATAGACGGCTTAATTTCTAGGTCCGAATTTTATACTCCTTATACCCCTTATCAGCCCGAAGTCAGCCAGGGAACCCTTTTTGCCCTTTTTGAGTTTCAGTCGTTCATTGCAGGAATTCTCGGCATGGACGTAGTAAACGCATCAATGTACGACGGCGCAGAAAGCCTTGCGGAAGCGGTTTTAGCGGCTATGAGGCTCTCGTCGGCAAACCGCGATATGCCGGTAAGCCATAAGGACGATATAATACTGATTTCCGACGGCGTAAATCCAAGCTACGTTTCCGTTATTAAAACTTTTGCGGGCGGCACGGGCGTTAAAATCGGGAAAGTAAAATTAGACGGCAGAACCGGGCGGACGGATATCGAAGACTTAAAGCAAAAACTTGCGGCCGGCGGCGGCAGAGTGCCCGCGGTAGTCGTCCAACAGCCCAACTATTTCGGGGTCATAGAAGATTTGGAAGCGCTTGAACTGCCCATTCATTCTGATTTTAATTCTAATTCCGGTTATAATCCAAGCTTCATAGTGTCGTCAACCGAACCTTACAGTTTCGGGGTTATCAATCCTCCAGGGTATTACAATGCCGATATTTTTGCCGGCGAGGGAAATTCGTTCGGAAACTATATGAATTTCGGCGGCCCGCTTTTAGGCCTTTTTGCCGCTAAAAAAGAATACGTCCGGCAGATGCCGGGAAGAATCGTCGGCAAAACCAAAGACGGCAAAGGCAGAGACGCTTACGCTTTTATTCTTTCGACGAGGGAACAGCACATAAGGAGAGGGTCGGCTACTTCAAATATATGCACGAACAGCTCTTTAAACGCGGTGAGAGCGGCAATATATCTATCTTTGTGCTCTAAGAGCGGATTTAAAGAAATTGCCTCGTTAAATCTCAAACTTGCCCATATATTAAGAGACAGGCTGTTAAGTTCGGGACTGTTCGAACCGCTTTACGACGGAGATTTTTTTAACGAATTTTCTCTTAAATTAAAGATAAACGGAAATAAAAATAATAATACGACCGCCTCAGAATTTATAGAGAAAATGGCGGAAAGAGATATTATAGCGGGCGTAGCGGTTTCGGAAAGCGCCTTATTGATATCCACCACCGAAAACAACCGTTTAAGCGATATAGAAAAATACGCAGAAAATGCAAAAGAGGTGTTAAATGCCTAAATTTCCCGGAATAAAAGGTATATTTTTAGACGAAGACCCGTTAATAGAGCAGGGT
>JAJZYC010000120.1 GCA_021806125.1 bacterium | reverse complement strand
CCGCCGTTTAACGATTCTTTGTTTTATAGTTTTTTACATACGGATTTTAAAAACGCCTATAATTTTGCGCCTTTCGTAAGCGATACTCCGTGGTACATTCTTAGCTTTATATCGGTATTAGCGGGGTTGTTGGGAATATATATAGCTTACCTTTTATATATAAGAAAGTCTGTCGACCCTGAAAGAATCAAGTCAATTTTTAAGCCTGTCTATATATTGTCGTATAATAAAGTTTATATAGACGAAATATATAATTTTTTAATCGTAAAACCGTTGCTGGTATTTTTTGATTTCTTATGGAAAGTTATAGACGTAAAAGTTATCGACGGCGCGGTTAACGGAATAGCCAGGGCATTTGCGGGTTTTTCCGTTAAAACGAGGAAAATTCAAAACGGAATGTTGATGAGTTATATCTTAACGCTTTCAATAGGCGTAGCAGCGCTTCTTTTTTATTATTTTATCAGATAAAATTATGAACTTAAGGAATATAATCGTATGGATTTTTTCATAAGACACCTGCTGTCAATATTAATTTTTTTCCCGACCGTTTCTATTTTTTTATTGCTTCCGGTGAATAAAAAGAATGAGTGGTTATTGAGAAATCTTTCTACTTTTTTATCATTGGTAGAATTTATTTTTTCTCTTTATCTCTTTATTTATTTTAGAACGAATACATATAAATTTCAGTTTGTAGAGAAATTTAACTGGATTCCGTCATTCGGCGCAACCTATTTCCTTGGAATTGACGGAGTCAGCCTTTTTTTAATTTTATTGACGACGCTTTTGACGTTTGTTTCTCTGTTGTCAAGCTATAGATATATAAAGACTCATGTCAAAGAATTCGTTATCCTTATGCTCCTGTTGGAAACATTTATGCTCGGAACTTTTGCTGCTTTAGACGTCTTGCTGTTTTATCTCTTCTGGGAATTTATGCTGATTCCTATGTATTTTATTATAGGTATGTGGGGTACGGGAAACAGGGTTTATTCAGCGGTTAAGTTTGTCCTTTATACTCTTTCGGGGTCGCTGATAATGCTTTTCGGACTCATTTATATATTTATAATGCATTACGACCAGACCGGCAACTTTACTTTTAATATATTAAGATTATACAATACGCATATTCCGGACGGTCTTCAGTTAATTTTATTTATAGCTTTATTTTTAGGTTTTGCTATAAAAATACCGCTTTTTCCTTTCCATACGTGGCTACCGGATGCGCATACCGAAGCTCCGACTGCCGGCAGCGTCATTCTTGCGGGCGTTTTATTAAAATTCGGCGTTTACGGTTTTTTCAGATTTGCAATACCGCTTTTACCAAGAGCGGCTTTTGCCCTCGCGCCTTTCGTTATTATCCTGGGCGTTATAGGCGTTCTTTACGGGGCGTTTGTTTCTATAGTACAAAAAGATTTAAAAAGATTAGTCGCTTTCTCCAGCGTTTCTCATATGGGTTTTATAATTATAGGCTTATTTGCGATGTCTGCAATAAGCGTAGACGGTTCCATCATTCAGCTTATAAACCATGGAATAGCTACCGGAGCGCTTTTCCTGTTCGTCGGGATGCTTTATGAAAGAATGCATTCAAGGCAGATTAAAGATTTCGGCGGTATAGCAAAAAAAGCTCCTATACTTACGGCGCTTTTTATGATTTCGGTTCTGGCGTCGGTAGGGCTTCCTGGGTTGAACGGATTTATAGGAGAATTCTTAATATTAATCGGCTCGTTCCACAGTTATCCCGTGTTGACGATTATTGCCTCAAGCGGTATTATTTTTGCAGCCGTTTATTTACTATGGATGTTTCAGAGAGTTATGTTTCAGGAGGTTACCAATCCTGCTGCAGAAAATTTCGAAGATATGAATTTGAGGGAAATTATTACAGTTTTGCCTTTGATTATCCTGATGTTTTTGATAGGGTTTTACCCTATGCCGTTTTTGGAAAGAATCGACCCTACAGTTTTACATTTTTTATCTATGATAAATCACCACAAGACTGTTTATAATATAATTAAATTAAAAACGGGGCTGTCAAATGCATAATATGCCTTTAATATACGGAATTAATTTCTTGGAAAAGAGTATGCTTAGCATTATACCAGAAACGGTAATTATAATATTTGCCTTTATGGTTCTTTTTCTTGCTTTTTTTGAAAAATTTGCTAAAAGAAAAAATTCTTATTATCTTTCTTTAATAGGGATAGGTTTTTCCATTCTTTATGTATTGATGCTTTCGGACAGGAATATATACGGTTTTTACGGATCGGTAGTATTTAACGGTTTTGAGGTGTTTTTATTTATCGCTATTCTGATTTCCGGTATGTTTACGGTTTTAATGTCGAAAGATTATATAGAGAATTCGGGAATGCCCGCGCCGGAATATTACAGCCTTATTCTTTTTGCACTTTCGGCTATGATGTTTTTAGTATCGTCTAATAATTTAATAATGATATTTTTATCTATAGAATTTATGTCTATATGCGCTTATATACTTACGGGATATATTAAAGGCGATACGAGAAGCACTGAAGCGGCGCTTAAATATTTTATACTCGGCGCTTTTGCATCGGCGTTTTTACTTTTGGGAGCCGTTTTTATTTATGCATCTACCGGGCATTTAAACCTCTACGCCATACATTATTTTTTAGGTAATATTTCTTATGCGGGTTCGAATAAAGCAAACAGCGGCATGGGAATTAAAATATATATTTCAGCCGGGCTGCTTCTGTTTTTAGTCGGACTGGCTTTTAAAATGTCCTTATTTCCCTTTCATTCATGGACGCCCGACGCTTACGACGGCGCCCCAACGCCGATAACGAGCTTTATGGCGACGGGAATAAAAATAGCCGCCTTCGCGATTTTTTTGAGAATTTATTCGCTTATTTATAATTTTAATATTATGAATTTTAACGATATATTATGGCTTCTTGCGGTTTTTTCTATGACGTTCGGAAATATAGCCGCCCTTTTATCTTCAAATATAAAAAGACTTCTTGCATATTCATCTATAGCTCAGGCTGGTTATATTATTGTCGGTATTATAGGAGGCGGGTTTTACGGCTATTCGGGAACGCTGTTTTATCTGCTCTCATATATTTTTATGACGGCTGGAGCTTTTGCCGTTGTCGTTATATTCGAAAATTCGGATATAATTTCTTTAGATATTAAAAGATATTCTGGAATAGGTTATAAATATCCTTTTATCGCCGCCTCCATGTCGTTTTTTTTATTATCGTTTGCCGGAATACCGGTAACCTCTGGATTTATGGGGAAATTTTACGTATTTTCTTCCGCGGTTAAATCCGGTTATAACTGGTTAGTGGTAGTCGCTCTTTTAAACAGTGCTTTTGCTGCTTTTTATTACATTAAGATAATCGTTAAAATGTATATGCCCGATAAAGAGGCTGCAAACCAGTTTTTAAATTCTTCAGGCGACAATTCAGGAATTATTGGCGGCACAATCGACGACGGATTAATGCTCACGATTATAATTTGTTTAATTTTGACCCTGCTTATGGGAGTGTTTCCTCAAATATTTATAAATTTTGCGAATAATTCCGCCGATTCGTTATGGAGAATATAACTCATTATGCCCCCGCAAAGATTAATTTTTCTCTAAGGATAGGCAGAAAAGAGCCGGTCGGTCTCCATAAAATTCATTCCCTTATGAGAAGAATCGGTATAACCGATAAAATTACTTTTAAGATTACTGAAGACGGCTATAAAATTAAAGTCGTTCCGGGCGATGTTCTGAAAAGCGGCAGTATGGAAGCCGATTTACAATCCATTTCAAATGAAAATAATATAGCCGTAAAGGCGGCAAAAAGGTTTTTTAATAAATTAAATATTAAGAATAAAGGGATAGACTTATTAATAGAAAAAAATATACCTTTTAATGCCGGATTAGGAAGCGGCTCAAGCGACGGGGCAGGGTTGCTGCTGAAGCTCAACGAAGCCTATGATAATATATTAGAAAAAAAAGAATTGCGTAAACTGGCATTAGAAACAGGTTCCGACGTTCCCTTCTTTCTATCGGAAAGCGACGCGTTAGTATCCGGGTTCGGTGAAAATATCGAAGAGATTGAAAGCGGCGCATTACCCAAGTACCATATCGTTTTAATCATGCCCGATTTTGGAATAAGCACAAAAGAAGCATATGAGGACTACGATGATTTTTTGTTGACAAATGATATAAATTATTATAATATTCAATACTTAGGCTTTGAAGATTTGGGGTTCGTGAATGATTTTGAGCGCGTAATATTAAAAAAATATCCGGTTCTCAAAGAAATTAAAGAATCGTTAATTTCGAACGGCGCTGAATTGTCTCTTTTATCTGGAAGCGGTTCTGCTATATTCGGGGCGTTTAAAACATTGAGTGGCGCAAACTCGTATCTTAATAATTTAAAATCGTTTCATTTTTATCACAGGGTGCGTTTGAGCTATCTGACAGAAACTTTATAAACTATTACTCAACTTATTTTTTGGAGGGATTTTGTTATGCAAGTTACCGAAGTTAACGTTTTTCCTGTAAATGAAGAGAAGTTAAAAGCTTATGTTACTATTACGTTCGATAACTGTTTTGTAGTCAGGGACCTTAAGATAATTAGCGGAAAAGACGGGTTGTTTGTTGCGATGCCGAGCAAAAAAAGGAAAGACGGCACGTTTAAAGATACGGCACACCCTTTAAACAACGAAACCAGAGATATGATAGAATCGGCCGTCCTTGCCGCATATGAAGTAGCTCTGAATAGCCAGGAATAAACGCAACTCCCCCTTGTCTTTTAATTTGCATATATTAATTGGGGCGTCGACAAGCGGCAAGTCACAGGATTTTGATTCCTGCATTCGGAGGTTCGAATCCTCCCGCCCCAGCCAAGCAGTATGTAAGACGAAAGCAGTAAAATAAA
>JAJZYC010000119.1 GCA_021806125.1 bacterium | reverse complement strand
TGGATTTTTTAAAGCATTATTTTTGACATGGAAAAAATCTCTTTTCAGCCCCGAAGTATTTTATAAAGAACTAAACAACGCCGGGGCAATGGAAGAAAACGGCATATCGAAGCCTTATTTTTACGCGTTGCTGTTTACATACATAAACTTAGTATTTTCTTTCTTTTGGGAAGTAATTTTTTTCAAGATAGGATTTTATAAAAACTATGCCGTCCTGCCTAAAATACCGCTTTTTTTTACAAATAAAAGTTTTTTGGATATATATATAATTATCGGAATAGCCTTTCTTTTAGTGCTTTTGGGGATATTATACACGATTTTTCTAATTCTTTTAACTATTATAATACACGGATTCGTAATGCTGCTTGGCGGGAAACGGAGTATAAAAAATACTTTCAGGATAATAGGTTATGCTTCCGGCGTAGGTATTTTTTCGATATTTCCGATATTCGGATACAATATATCGGCGGCCTGGTTTGCGGCATTATTGATTATCGGCATTAAAGAAACCAACGGGCTTTCGACGCCTAGGTCTATTTCGGCTCTTCTCCTGCCTTTTATTTTTATATCCCTTATACTGGTAGCCTTTTTTATAAAAATTTTAGCCGCAAGATAATGCAGTGCCCCAAAATTGCCTATAGAAAATTATTTTTCTGCATAAACGGCATGCATTTATATCTGCTTGCGCAGGAGTGACACCCTTTGGGTGAAAACTTAAAAACCTGCAAAGTCATTCCTGCGCAAGCAGGAATCCAGAATTAGTATAACTTTAAAGCCATTTTAGGATTTCTATCGGCAAATTTGGGGGCAGTGCAGTTTAAATCCTGCCCGACGAGCCCAGAACCTTCATTCTTTCTCCTATGACTTCTATGACGTAATCTCTTGCAGGACCGAAAATCTTTCTAGGGTCTATTTGCGATTTATCCGTCGCGACGCTTTCCCTTACTTTTGCCAAAAAAGCAATGCGCAGGTCGGTATCGGTATTGACTTTATTTATACCGAATTTTACCGCTTCTTTTAAAACATCGAACGGAACTCCTTTTGCGCCCTTTAAGTCACCCCCGAACTCCTCGAATCTTTTAGATGCCGCTTCCGGAACAGACGAAGCTCCGTGAAGCACAAGCGGAATACCAGTTAACTCTTTAACTTTTTTTAATCTTTCAAAATCTAATTTTGCTTCTCCTTTAAATTTAAACGCTCCGTGCGAAGTGCCTATTGCGGGAGCAAGGAAATCTATGCCGGACGATTCGACAAAATCGTGCGCTTCGGCAGGGTTGACCAGCACGGCATCCCTTTCTGCAACGGAAACGTTGTCTTCTATGCCTTGAAGTCTTCCAAGCTCGGCCTCCACGGAAATACCGACCGGATGGCAGATGCCTACTATCTGCTTAGTCATTTTAAGATTTTCTTCATACGGAAAATGGGACGCATCTATCATTACCGAAGTAAAACCTGCTTTTACCGCCGTCATTACTGCTTTTATATTTGAACCGTGGTCGAGATGCAGGGCGGCGGGTATCCTGGGATATGCATCCGAAAGCGTTTTAACCATGGAGTACAGCATTTCCGCGCCGGCATATTTCATGGCGCCTTCGCTCGCCGCAATTATAATCGGCGATTTTTCGGAATCGGCGGCGGCGAATATTGCCTGCAAAAATTCCATATTGTTGGCATTAAAAGCTCCGACGGCATAACCGTTCTTATTAGCATCGTCGAGAATTGCTTTCGCAGAAATCAAAGGCATTTTAGTTCCTCCAATGAAATTTTATTTTATAGTTTTTAATTGGCGGAAGCGTACGGGAATCGAACCCGCCTTGCCCTTATGGGGACAACTGTTGATTTGAAGTCAAAGAGGGGCACCAGCCCTCCAATCGCTTCCGTATTAATTATATCAATAAAATTATATTATACAAACGCATATTATTCAAGTTCAAAGTCCTGCCTTAAAAACCCTAAAACCTTAATATTTTGGTTAAATTTTGTATGTCAAATGATATTTTTATATGATAAAATATGAATAGATTGGTTTATATTTTATATTAAGGGATTAAGGGTAAATATGGATAACTGGAAATTAGGCGAAGGAGAGGAAGAGCTTTTTAGTGAAAACAATGAAACAGGGAAAGGCTTTTCAATAGGAAAAATAGACAAAGATGATTTATCCGAAATTATTTTTGAGGAAAAAAACCCGGATAAACCGGAAAGAAAAATTCCGCCCAAAAAAGAAAGTAAAATAGACGACGGAGAAAGAAATGCTTACGGCAATAAAAAAAACGGACTTAAAAAAATATTTTATCTGCTTTTAGGAATGGCCGCGTTACTGTCGGCATATTATTTATTTAAAACGCTGTTTCCCGGCAACGGTACGAATATAAAACTATTCGAGTTAAAAACCGTCGTTTACAAATCTAGAGTATTGCCTGAAAACAATCTGCTGATTACAGGTTATTTAGTAAATAAAAATAAATTTCCGGTAAGTTACGTCAGGCTGACGTGCAAGCTTTACAGCACAAAAAACATCGTGCTTTTATCTAAACATGTATATGCCGGAAATTTTATAAGCCTAGAAAAACTTAAAAAGATGTCCAATGTTGCGATAGATATGGCGCTCAATAATAAAGACGGGGAAAATATGTCGAACGTGGAAATTTTGCCGAATCATCCTATAAAATTCATGGCGGTTTTTTTCGATATAAATCCGAACTCGAAAAATTATTCGGTTTCAATCAGCCATTTTTACAGAATAAAAAAATAATCCGATATTTTTTTATTTTACTTTTTAGCAGTTTTAACGGTTTTTGAACCTGTCCGTTTTGTTTTTTTCGAAGATGCCTGAGCCGAAGTTGTCCTTGCTATCTGTCTTTTTTTAGGTTTTACGGGCGTTTCGTCGTCTTTAGAATCATCAGGCGTAACGTCTATTTCGTCTTTTCCCGAAACGCTGTTTTTAAAGTTTTTTAGGGCTTTGCCAAGCCCGCTGCCTATTTCGGGAAGTTTGCCTGCTCCAAATATCAGAAAAACGATTATAAGTATGATTATTATCGTTATCGGTGAAAATCCAAACATATTTTATTTACCTCCGTTATTAACTTCGTTCCGCAGCCGGCGCTGTCTTTCGTTTCATAACTGGCGTAGAGAGAGGGAGGAACTTTTCAAAGAAAAGTTTTAAACCGTACGAACTTCCTCTTGCGCGCTCCGCTTTCGCTTCGCGCTATCGAGGGTTCGACTCCGTCCCCATTCTGCCTTAACTAAATAATTTGTCAACTTCGTTTCATAACTGGCGGAGAGAGAGGGAGTCGAACCCTCGATAGACTTGCATCTATACATGATTTCCAATCATGCTCCTTCGGCCTCTCGGACATCTCTCCTAAAAAACTATCGCTTACTTAATATAATTTATCATTATTTCAAAATATATTCAAAGGTTATTTTTTAGATATTAAAAAAATAATTTAAAAAACAAATTTTTATATTGACAAAAAAATATATATTTTGGTAAAATAAGTTTAGTAATTCTTTTCTCCATTTTCCCCCTGATATATGCCGAATATGTCAGGGGGTTTCTAATTTATCTTTTTTATGAAAAATGAAAGAATAATCGAATCGGAAAATATAAAAAAAGAGCTGTCCGAGCTTAAAAAAAAATCCAAAAAAATCGTATTCACAAACGGCTGTTTCGATATTATACATGCGGGGCATATAAGCTATTTAAACGAAGCAAAAGCTCTAGGGGATATTCTTATAGTAGGATTAAACAGCGATAAATCGGTCAGGCGCTTGAAAGGCGCGGACAGACCGGTGGTGAACGAACGGGACAGGGCATATATCCTTGCAAATCTTAAACCGGTGGATTATGTAGTTATATTCGACGAAGATACCCCTTATGAACTTATAAAAGAAATTAATCCAGATGTTCTTGTAAAAGGCGCCGATTATAAGGGAAAAAGCATAGCCGGCAGCGATATAGTAAAGTCGTCCGGAGGTGAAACGGTTTTAATAAATTTTATCGAAGGAAAGTCCACAAGCGAAATAATAAAGAAAATAAAATCCCAATCCGATATATAATAAAATATATTAGAAAAACTGCAAAATTAGTCTAAACGAGATATGAAAGATTATTATTCCATACTGGGTATAGACGAAAATGCAGGAGAATCTTTAGTTAAAAGTAGTTATAGAAAACTCGCCGCAATATATCATCCGGACAAAGCGGATAGGAATCCGGAAAATCAAGATAAATTCATAGATATAAACGAAGCGTATAAGACGCTTTCGGATATCGTTCTTAGAAGCGCATACGACAGAGAACTCAAAGAATACAGAGCTTTTAAAAATGCCCAGCCGGGAAATAAAATAATCCCTTACAGAACAAGGCTAAGGGACGGAGCCAACGTAAATATAATTATAGATTTTACCCGCGATATAAAAGAACGGTTTCAAAAAAATAAAAATTTTAAAGAAGATTTAGAAAAGCCGGAAAATTTTATAGAAAAAATTATCTACGTCGAGCGTTATATAAAATGCCCCTCCTGCAACGGAGAGGGCAAAGAGAAAGGCACGGTCTGCATGGCCTGTCAGGAATGCCGGGGCACGGGAAAGATGAAAAACAAAAATTCCGGCATAATCGAATCATGCAGAAATTGCGGCGGATACGGCGATATATTTTTATATAAATGTAAGGCTTGCAACGGCATGGCGAGGATAAAAACTTCCGAGCGAACCGTATTAAATTTTAGACTAAACGAACTTTTGTACGGCATAAAAAATATAACATTCAAAGATAAAGGCGATGCCGGGGTTTTTGGAGGAAAAAACGGAAATCTCAATGTTGCCGTTAAAATAGACGAAGATGTTTTGAGTAAAATTAATAACGGCGGAAAAAGATTTCTCGATAAACTTTTATTTTTTAAAAAATGAACCGCCGCCAATAAT
>JAJZYC010000118.1 GCA_021806125.1 bacterium | reverse complement strand
GGTTACGCCGGAGACGTATTGCGCCTGCTTATAGTTCATCCTTGCCGTAAAAGTCGGCAACATCATCGCAGACATAATGCCTATGACGACTATGGCAACGATAAGCCCTATAAGTCCCGCAAAGCCGTCTTGATTTTTTAATATCTTAAACATATCTCCTCCTACCAGTTATATTTCAAAACGAAATTTCCTTCCGGATTATTTTCTTTGGGCGTTAAATAGTACCCCACTTCTTCCATATTGCCGTTTGCGCCCATATCGAACGCACCGGGAATTAAGCCGACCGACCCTTTATACTGAATAGGGATATACGTATAGACTAAAATCCCGGATTCCCGGACGCAGTAATTATTGGAATTAGCGGATATATTGGAATAAACAGGCTCTAAATAATAAGCCTGCCCGAAAGCATTAACGTCCCCGGATAAAACGCCCAGCATTCCGTTAGCCGTTAAATCGCTGAAATTCGACGTATAAATATGGTAATTTTCCGTTTCGTTATAATTCGTGCCGCTGACGGTTACCGTGCAGGTCATAGGAACGGTGTTATTTTCATAGTACAAATTTTCGGCTTGCGCTATAGAGCGCATTTCTTTGACGGTCTTAAGCGCTTCAGTCGTTTTGATATAATTAGAAACTGCAGGTAAAGCCATCGCTACTAAAACTAAACTTATAACGATAGTTATTATAAGTTCGACTAAAGTAAAGCCCTCTATCCGCGACAGAGAGCCTTTGTTTTTTATCGTTAATAGTTTTATACCTATTCTCATATACATATTCTCATTTAAATGGTCCGTTAATTTTAATCTTTCCTACGGTCTCTATATACGTGTCCTGGCTCCAGACCGTTTTATGCGGAAATCTATTTTTGATAAAATGAACCTTATTCCCGCCGCAATCCGTCGTATAAAATTCTATTTCTTTGTTTAAATTATTATAATATTGTTTACCGAATTTATCGGATACTATTATTTTATGTGTTTCCGACTTAATATCGTTGATAACGTTCATAACGGCTACCTCGGGATGAAGCTGAAAAACTAAATCTAAATAAGAATACATATTCCTTTCGCCTGGCTGGTATATAATAAGACCACCTTCGCTTGAAAGCGCAGATTCAACCGCTTTTTTTATATTATTTTTTATATCCGCCGGAAATTTGTTTAAAAAAATAGTATAAGCCGTATATCCGCTCTTGCATTTTTTCCACGCCGAGTCAAACCTTAAAATAACGTGATAAGAACATCCGTGATGCCCGGCTCTGTCTTCGAATCTTGAATAAATATTAATTCCGTTTTTATTTTTTTTAGTTAAATCGTGTTTAAACGTATAAAAGTTATACATTTAGTCCTCCATTTTTACAAATATCTCCGCCCCTTACAAATATCTCAGGATATATTAGCCCTTTTTTAAATCTCCGTTCAATCATATCTTGATAGACGCCTATTTTAACCGCTTTCTTAAATTCTTTATAATCTAATCTTATAAAACCCATTTTTTCTAATCTTTTCAATGCCCTTTCTCTTCTATCTTGATATTCTCTTTCGGTCATTTCCTTTCTCTTGCCCCATATCATTTTATTAAACTTTTCGGTAAGATTTATACCGTTACCCCCGTGTGCTTTATGCGCGAAAAAATCTCTATGTTTAAAATAAACGTAATTATATTTATCGAGCGGGAATTTCGGAACGAACTCATAGTAATGATAACCATCGGCGCATAGTTTTATAAAAAATACTTGTTCTTTGTCTTTGTAATTTTCCACTAAAACCACCTCCTACGGGGGGGCGTTTATATGCACTCCCCCCGAGTAAATTTATACATTGCCAATCTTTAAGTCCCTCATTAAAGCCTCGATATCTATTTCATCTTTTTTAGCCCCGAAAGGTTCTTCCATCCGTTCCAACTCTCCCCGTCCCCTAAGTCTTTCAGGTATATACCACTCAGGCGCTTTTTCTTTAGCTTTCCATGCCCTTATATACTCTAAATACCACGCTTCGTTTCCTTCCTTCTTACACTTTTCCGCCGTATAATCGGCAAGGTTTAAGGAATCGTCGTCCGAAGCTAAGAGCGCTATTATTTCAGGTTCCAACTTTAAAATACCGAGCCGCGTAAAAAGTTCCTGCTTAATTATATATTCGCGTTTCGGTATTCCCTGTATTACGAGTTCATATTCTTTATCCGTAAGTCCAAATGTTTTAGTGTATAAATTATACATATCTTTCGTATTGGCTTTTTGATTCGGCAAAAAAATCTTAGTCGGGACATTATCTATTATTGCCGCTAAAAGTTCAGGATATCTTGCCGCGTCGTTTAAACTTTGCGTTGCGAAAAAAATCACCGTATTTTGTTTTCTTTTCGTAGCTAACCATTCTTTTATTTGTTCTTTAAAACCTGGCACGTTATTTAGCGCAAACCACGCTTCGTCGATAGGAATAACCATCGGTCTTATACCGTCGGTCGCTCTCTCTATTTTATAAAATAAATATAACATAAGCGGAGCTATGACTTTTTTCATATTATTTAAATGTTTCATTTCGAAAACGTTATAATCGGAAAAGGTACTTAGTTCATCATCTACGTTATTAAATATATTTTTATATTCCCCTTCCACCCAAGGATAAAGTTTTATCTTTAGGCTATTTGGCAGAATCCCGTAAATCCCTTCTAAATAATGCAATTCCGCCGGCTGTCCCGCAAGAAGTTCTATTGCTTCCTGCAGGTATTTATTTTCTTCGGCGTCTATAGTTCCGCCGTAAGCCGTTATACAGGTTTCTAAAAAAGTTTTCGCGAAGAATCTTCCTTCAGTCGTTGAAATATCTTTTAACGGATTAATTTTTATAAAAGCATTAGGCCTGAAATTAAAATGCAGTCCTTTACTTGCTTTACAGGAAATATATGAAGAATATCCTTGGTCGAATATAAATATTTTGGGATTATATTTTTGGTATTGCTGCCATAAGAAATTCATTATAGCGGATTTACCGGCGCCGGTGGGTCCGAACATACACGCATGTCCCACATCTTTTACGTGAAAGTTGAAAAAATAAGGAACTCTATGTACGGTATCGAAAACCGTTAAAGCAGGACCTTTTAAATGTTCGTTTATCATATCTCCTTCAAGCACGGTCCTTACCGGCGATATATCGGCGTAATTGCCTAAACTCATCATAAATTTTCTTACCATAAGTTTATCGTTTCCAGGCAAGGACGACATATAGGCGCCTAACTTATGCATCGTTTCTTTAAAAGCCATCCAGTTATTATTATTTAATATCTTTTTTATAGTTTCCGCATTTTTATCGGCTATTTCCGGATCCTTTTCCCAAACGACGAATTCGACGTTAAAATTTCCAAAACTTCTCGGCACGAGTTCTAATTCCTTCATCGCGTCTTCCGTATCATCCTTATAAGACGTTACCGTTACGTCCAATAATTCGCTTTTGTCCGTTGATGTGGCATCCGCCATGTGCTGCGTCATCTTTTTTCTCGTTTTTTGATAATGCGACCTTCTCGTTTCCATCTCGCTTTTCGCCATAGACTTTTCAAAAAGCGAAAAAGTTTCGCTTATCCTGCACTCGAAATCGACCGCCATCAATTCGTCGAAAACGCCAGACGTCGTAAAGTGCGGAAATTCTTTCAGGGAAACGACTTTGTATATATCCGCGCCGGACCCGTCATCTATAATGAGCCCGTCATGGTAAGAATTATCTATATCGAAATCGATTAAATACTGGTCTAAACAGGTATAAGCCGGAACGGCTAATTCTGTCCGTTTTTCCTTCGCCGGATTTAATAAAAAATTTAAAGCCGCCAGAAGTTCTTCATCTTTCAATTCTTTAAAACTCGCCGAAGTTCCGGATAGAGCTTCTATAGCCTGATTAGACTTCTCTTCAAAAAAAGCCACGTTACGTTTAAGAAACTCTTCGGATATTTCTTGAGTTTTAGACTTTGAAAAGGAAAAAAGGTTTTTAAAAGCTTCCTTTTTGTTTTCTTGGATTATAAGATTAGATAGTCTGCTTACGCTTTCAAGCGCGGGTTTCCACGAAACGGAAAAAAATATCATATTGATATAGTTTATTCCTTTCTCGAACGAGGCTTTTCTGATATCGTCTATATATTTTGCTACCGGATTTTTAAATTCGCTCTCTAAATATTTCTTAACGCGCTTTCTTACGACATGAAAGCTTATAGTAAATTTATCTTCCGACAACGGACGGATAGCGTTTTCGAATAGCATGCTTATATAAGCCTTTTCGTCTTCGGATAGGGAATCCGTATCGATGCCTTTAACTCTGTATAATTTCATCAAACTTTCGTCTTTACACCGAACGACTCCGGCGGCGGCAAGCGTATGCCACGCTATTAAATCGCTAACATGCGGAGTTTTTGCGTTAATTTTATTATACAGTTTTAAATCAAGCATAGCCCTCCCTTATCCTTCCCCTTTTTTATTTGTAATATTTCTTCTTCACGAAAATAAACTGTTTATAGACATCGAGGATAAACATATCTTTTTTGTAAAAACTTCTGAGCGTCAGATAAAAAAGAATTATCGGCACAAATATGACTAACGACCTGAATACTATATACAATATTCCCGAGGACATTAGAATTAATGCCGCAAGTCTTCTATCTATCCCGCCAAGCGTTAAAGGATACAAAAGGCTGAAATGGATAGTATTCTCGTTTTGCTCTTCTTGAGCCTGAGTCGTCTCTTCGCCCATAATTAACCTTATAACTGCCCGTTAGCAAAATAAGAATATATTGTTTCGCCGCCCCCGATGAAAGCGGCGCCAGTTCCGATGCTTCCGATATGTTTTAACAGCTTGCCTTCGCCCTTGCCGGTAAAATGTTCCGCCCCCATCATGAATATTCCAAGACCGCCAACGATAGGACCGCCGTATTCTTCCGCGATTTGGACAAGATTTTGTCC
>JAJZYC010000117.1 GCA_021806125.1 bacterium | reverse complement strand
GGATATTACGAATATCCAGTCTTTCCGGAGCCAAATAGATGAAACGATTAATTCGCTAAACAAAAAAGGGTTCGCTAAAATCAATTTTTTCATTATGGATAAAACGCTTACGGGGTTTTTAGGCGTCGAACGCGAACCTGCGCTGATTTCTTATGCCGATATTTTTGCGATGTTCGAGAATATAGATCAGTATATTTTCGGAGAGCCTAAAGAAGAAATTAAAAAAAGAGTTAAAGAAAAAAATCTAAAAGAAAAGGCATTAATTGCCGTTTCGGCTTTAATGCTTGTTTTTTCGCTTGTCGTCTTTAAAAATATAAACGATAAATTGTCTGATTTTTCTTTAAGAATCGCCGCCACACGAACAAAAAACGATATTCTTTCAAATAAATTAAAAACGCTTTCGAGCGAAAGATTCTTATATGTTTTATCTAAACAGCCTCAATACTCGAAGTCGCTAATAAATATTCTTTCCAAGTTTCCCGCAAGCGCGGCGATTAAATATATAGAAGTGAGAAATGCGGAAGTAACCGGCATAGGATATACGGCAGGCGGTCCGGAAGGATTCGTGAGAGGATTTGACGAACTGCAAAATAATTTTAAGGGAACGGGGATAGAATTTATAAGTTATATTACCGCGGCAGGTAAACCGTATTTTTATTTTAAGGGACGCTTATGAAGAAAATAGCGGCAGTAATAATCATATTCTTTTCGCTTTATCTTGTTTTTAAAATAGCTCGAATATATCCGCGTTATAAATTCGAAAGATTAAAATATGCGGCGCTAAAGCGGAAAGAGAGGAATTTGTATTCAGAAATAATGTCGGTAAAGAAAGTCGAAATTCCTAAAACCGTTTATGGTTACCACCGCCTCACAACCTATCTGTTTACTTTCTTGAGTTATATTGATTATTTAAATTCAAGCGGTTTTAAAATAAATGTCGATTTAATAAAAGTTCCGGTTATCACCTCCTCAAACATGAACGGCGTCGGAAAACCGAGTTTTATTCCGGCTTCCCGCCCGGTTCATGTCTTTAATAAAATGAAAGGTTATAAGAAAAAAGAAATAACTCCCGTCAATTTTGGGCGAATAAAAAATCTATCTTATTATATAGGGAGCTCCAACACTTTTTACGGACTAAAAAGAATTAGCATTAGACTTAAAATAACTAAATATTATTCGATGAAAGAATTTTTCTTAATTTTAAACAATATGCGGAATCTTTTTCCGGCGAAAATAAATTCAATAAGGATATCGAAGAAAAAAACATATATAACCCTTAATTTATACGGAGCATAAACCATGAAATTTATAAATTTCAAAGCGCTTTCGAAAAGAAAAAAGATAATGCTTATAGCGTTATCGGTCTTGTTTACAGCGTCTGTAGCGGCTTTTTTACTGAAACATAAGCCGCAAACAAAAACGCCCGCGTTTTCTTCGTTTTTAAAACATTCCGCCGCTTCAGGAATAATTCGCTCGCCCATTATCAATACGCCCGTTTCCGGCGGTACGGTCGGAAAAAATAAAATAACGCCGCAAAAGCCCGTAATTTCAAAAAAACAGGATAATAAATTGAACGATTTATTTAAATTGAAACGGAAAAAGAAATCTTTGCCGGCATCTTTGGCTCATACCGTAGCTCCTTTTACGCCGACGACTTTTCCGGCAGAGGGGTATCCCAATATAAACAATATTCCCAATGCCATTAAGAATATTCAGTCGCAATTACCCGGCATCGCCAGGATTTCTAAGCAACAAAATTTCAAAGTATTGGGTATATCGGGACGAAATGCCGTCATTCAATATCAAGGCGGAGATTTATATGTAAAATCCGGCGAGGCTTTCGGGAGTTGTTTTGTAATAGAAATCAGCGAGTCGTCGGTTAAAATATCGTGCAATAAAATCGGACGGAGCTATCCCGTTTCATTCAACGCAAATGATAACGGCAATACAAATCTTAACCGGATTCGTCCGCCTAAAGTTAAATGAGGAGCATTAACATGAAGATTATTAAAAGCAGTATTCAAATATTGATTATATTTTTATTTTTGTTTATAGGTTTTACGGTGAACACCTACGCAAATGTGTATATAGTTTCTACAAAAGCCACTAAGACTAAGTTAAAACCGCCCGCCCGCTTAAAATTTAAGATTTCACCTTTGCTTAAGCAAAGAATCTCTCTTATAGGAAATATGGACATCCAGACCGCATTAAACCTTATTGCACGGTCGGTGCGCGGCATATCTTTAGTTATCACCAATCCGATACATAACGGCAATATAAACGATTTTTATATTAAACGGCGACCTCTGTACCTGGTGCTGAAAACGGTAATAGTCGCAAACGGTTACGGATACAGCTATAAAGCCGGCATTTTAAAAGTATTCGGATTCGAAAAGAGGACGTTTAGAATGCCGGTATCCGATTTATTTTTGCAGTTTTCGGGTTCGGTCGGAGCGGCGGGTATGAATGCCGGTAATGCCGGTAATAACAATAACGGTATAAATTCGGCAATGAATACCGCAGGGACTCAGACGTCTGCCACCGCCACCGCTTCCGCAACGCAGGGCGGTTCGAATTTGTCTAATCCTGGGGGTGAAATAAGCCTTACGGCTTCTAATAAAAAAAGTTTATATCAATACCTTAAGGATAATTTAAAAATTATATTAAAACACGGCTCATTTACCATAGAACCTAAAAACGGAATAATATATTTAAGCGGAAGAGCGGCCGAAGTCGAAAGCTCTCTTAATTTTTTAAGAAAAGTAAAAGAAAACTTGTCGCACATGGTACTTTTAAAAGTCGAGGTAATAGATATAACCTTGAATAAACAATTCCAGGCGGGGATAAACTGGAACGAGGTTTTCAACAGCGCGTTTAAATCAAATGCGCTGGGAATAAGTTCCGTATCTATCGGACTGCCTCTTGCGTCCGGAAACGATATTTCGAATATTCCTGAACTGACTTTCGGCGGCGGCAGTCAGAGCGCCGTCATTAATGCCCTTTCTACGCAGGGAACGGTAGATGTAATATCTCAGCCGCGGCTTATGCTTATTTCCGGCGAAACGAGAATAATTTCATCGGGGACTATATCAAATTTTTTACAGACGGTTATGACTACGTCTTTAGGCGGCTTAACGAGCACTACTCAAACTTATCCAGTTATAGGACAAGCGTATTCGGGACTCGGAATAGCGTTTACCCCATATGTCGATTATAAAAAAAGCTTGGTTCACGTAACTATAAATTTTATGGACAACGATATTACCGGTTATAATCAATTTACCGTGTCCGGCAATACGTTTTCGGAGCCGGACATATCGGCAAAAAGTTTCACGGATACGGTAATAATCCCAAATAATAAAACGATGGTAATAGGCGGGATTTTATCGACTAATAAAACAAAAACGACTTATGGGGTGCCGGTTTTGGAGAATATTCCCCTTTTAGGCAACCTTTTTAAATCAGTTAATTATCAAAAAACGAAAGACGACCTTATTATAATGATAACGCCGATTATTACTTCCGAATAATATGCTAAAAACATTAAAAAACGATAACGGTTTCACCCTTGCGGAGCTCGTAATAGTCATAGCCTTAATAGGCGCCCTCGCGGCGCTTGCGTTAGGTCCGCTGAAGGGATTATGGAGTTCGTCTGAGGTTTCTGCGGTAACGCAGAATATATCTAAGCTTAAATCGACATGCGAACAGTATGCGAAAATGAACGGATATAATTTTAACGGTTTATCCGCTCAAGCATTGCAGGCTGACGGACTTTTGCCCGCAAGCTGGACGCTAGACGGGGGTGGGGATTCATACGATATATTTCCGCCCAATCACTCTTTCACGGGTTACTGGATAGGCAGTCCCGGACCTTTTGGCGTTCAGGGAAGCTTTATTATAGGCGTGGATTCGCAGAATAATAGTATAACAAATAATATGGCGCTCCAGCTTTGTAATAATTTCATTAATCAGCTTGCAGGCTTTGTTTATAATAATACGGCTTACGCCGTAACCGCATCTAATTCTTGCAGTATAGTTATTCCGGGAAATAATTTCCCTATTCCGTCGGGACAATTCTTTCTTGGTTTTCAATAATAATTAAGGTAATAAAATTATAAAAAAGGGAGGAAGTTCAATATGCTAAAAACATTAAAAAACGATAACGGTTTCACCCTCGCCGAGCTCGTTATAGTCATAGCCTTAATAGGCGCCCTCGCGGCGCTTGCGTTAGGTCCGCTGAAGGGGTTATGGAGTTCGGGAAAAGTTTCATCGGCGGTATCTAACATCCAAAAGCTCGAAAACGAAGTCAATATATATGCCGGCCGCAATAGCGGCTTCGTAAATGCGAACGGGACGGACATTATCGGGGCTATGGTCGCGCAAGGAGTCATCGGAACCAACTGGACTAACTCCGACGGCGATACGGGGGCAGGCGCTTGCGGCTCTGGAAGCGGAGTAGCCCACTGTAATCCGTGGGGCGGATATTATTCAATCAATAGTTTAACCTCAAGCGTATATACCATTTCCCTTCAGGATATTCCGCAGAATGCGGCATTCAATATAGCAACCGATTTTTTTAACTCCGCCGACAACGATTACACCGGTTCCGGGACGGGAATATACTGGAATGGAAATGGGCTCACGCCGGGCTATATAAAATCTACCGTCCCGTCTTCTGTGACAACAGGTACTCTAACGATATATTTCGAGGCGGTATAATAAATGGAGCAAATAGGACAGATACTTTTACGGAAAGGGTTAGTCTCAGGCGATAAATTAAAAGATGCGTTACTTCTTCAAGATTCGCAGGAAGACAGGCTTATCGGAGAAATTTTAGTCGAGAAAAAATATATAACGGAAGAAGATCTTTTAGAGTCCCTTGCGGAGCAATATAATCTCTACTATTTAAAATTTATTAACCAGGACGACATCGAAATCGATTTATGTAAAAAGGTAG
>JAJZYC010000116.1 GCA_021806125.1 bacterium | reverse complement strand
TTCCGTGATTGTCCACAAGGATAAAGCTTACGCCAGAGGAAGAAATATAGTCGAGAAACTCAGGACTTTAATACCGAGGCAGATGTTCGAGGTCGTGCTCCAGGCGCAGATAGGTTCAAAAATTATCGCGAGGGAAGAGATTAAAGCATTGAGAAAGAATGTTCTGGCAAAATGTTACGGCGGCGATATTACAAGGAAAAGAAAACTTTTAGAGAAGCAGAAAGAAGGAAAGAAGAAAATGAAAAACATAGGCTCTGTGGAGATTCCCCAGGAAGCCTTCTTGTCTATATTGAAAGTTTGATTATATTAGTTTGGCATAGACGCTTTTGGATATTTATTTAGACTTAAGATAAAAAAATTGGTATAATTAAAAAGTTTATAAATAAAAATAGTTTCGGTTTATGAAATTTAAAATATGAGCAAACATACTTTATGGGATTATTTTAAGGCTGTAATTATAGCTATAATTATCGCCTTAATTTTTAGAACGTTTGTCGTTCAGGCGTTTAAGATACCTTCCGGCTCCATGGAGCCTACTCTTATTCCCGGCGACCATATTCTTGTCAATAAGTTTATATACGGCATTCATATTCCTTTTACGAAGTCGTATATTCCGGTATCCCAACCGAAGACCGGACAGGTCATAGTTTTTAAATTCCCTTATGCCGGCAAATATAACCTGCACAGAGGAATAGATTTTATTAAAAGGGTAGTAGGAACGCCCGGCGATAAAATCCAGATTATTAACAACAAGGTTTATATAAACGGGCATATTTATAAATGCGGATATGCGGAATGGAAATCAAAAACTATTTTGCCGGCTTATAGTTCTCCGAGAGACAACTATGGTCCAGTAACAGTTCCGAGAAATGAGCTTTTCGTAATGGGAGACAACAGGGACAACAGTTTCGACTCGAGATACTGGGGTTTCGTTCCTTACAAAGACATTACGGGAGAGGCATTTATTATTTACTTCTCATGGAATCCTAAAAATCATTTCGATATATACTGGAAGCGTTTTTTTAAATCTATCCCCGGCTGTCCTTTTAAGAAAAATATAGGGTGATCGGTAAAATTGAAGAAAGAAATTATTTTCGACGATAAAGAAACAGGGTTAATTCTAGATAATTTTATAAACGATATTTTAAATTCGAAAATTAATTTTAAAAATGCCGCTATAATCGGAATAAAAAACGGCGGGATTCCGTTAGCAGGTTTAATTCAAAAGGCGGTTCTTGAACGGTTCAGTATTAACTGCAATATAGGATACGTCGATATGACTCTTTACAGGGACGATCCTTTTTCCGTAAAGAAATCCGGAGACGCTACGGAACTAGTTTTCGACATAAACGATAAAGAAATTATACTTATAGACGACGTTATAAACAGCGGCAGGACCGTCAGGGCTTCTATAGACGAAATTTTTGATTTTGGAAGACCGGAGAAGATTAAGCTTGCGGTTTTTATCGATAAAGGCGGAAGAGAACTGCCGATATGCCCGGATTTTATCGGAAAAAAAATAAGAGCCGGTAAAAAAGAAATAATCAACGTAGATGTCTTAAGCAAAAAAAAATTTGTAGAAAAATATGAGCTTTAATAAAAAAGACCTCATTTCAGTTAAAGACCTTTCCGCATCCGACATTAATTATTTTATAGAAACGGCAAAAGAATTTAAAAAAATATCCCTTAAAGATATAAAAAAAGTTCCTACGCTAAGAGGAAAGACCGTCGTAAATATTTTTTACGAACCTTCAACGAGAACAAGGTCGTCTTTTGAAATTGCCCAGAAAAGATTAAGCGCGGATTCTTTAAGCATATCCATTGCGCAAAGTTCGGTTACAAAAGGAGAAAGCCTTAAAGATACTATACTCAATCTGGAAGCCATGAAACCAGATGCTTTCGTATTGAGGCATTCTGAATCCGGAGCGGCCCATTTTGTGTCAAAATGGACGGAAGCATCTGTAATTAACGCAGGCGACGGCATAAACGAACATCCTACCCAGTGCCTTTTAGACATAATGACCGTCATGGAAGAAAAAAAAGACGTCGGTTCTCTTAAAGTGGCGATAATAGGCGATATTTATCATTCAAGAGTAGCGCGGTCGGATATTTACGGATTCTCCAAATTGGGAGCGGAAGTTTATCTTTATGCCCCGCATTCTCTTTTGCCGAGATTAATCGAGCTTAAAAACGTGAAGATAGCCAAAAATATGGAAGAAGCGGTTAAAGGCGCGGACGTTATAATAATGCTCAGAATACAAAAAGAAAGAGCAAGCTATTATTTTATACCGTCGATTGAAGAATACAGAAATTTTTTCCAGTTGACGCCGGAACTGCTGTCGAAGGCTTCCAAACGGGTTATGGTTCTCCATCCCGGGCCGGTAAATAGAGACGTGGAAATAGCAGGGAGTATAATAAACGGCGGCGGAACTCATATTTTTAAGCAGGTCGAAAACGGCGTAGCGGTTAGAATGGCGTGTCTTTATATATTGCTTGGTTATCTTAAAAATAAATAACTAATAAATTTAACGTTCGAATATTTTATGCAAAAGTTCTTAATAAAAAACGGTATAGCCGTTGACCCCCTGACGAAGACGGAAGTAAAAAGAGATATTTATATCGAAGGCGGAGTAATAAAGGATATCCCTTTAAAACAAAAAATGAGCGGCGTTAAGGTTTTAGACGCCGAAAATTTTATCGTTTTTCCGGGGTTAATAGATATGCACGTTCATTTGAGGGAGCCCGGATATGAATATAAAGAAACTATAAAATCCGGAATGGAGGCGGCAGCAGCCGGAGGGTTTACTTCTATCTGCTGTATGCCTAATACTAATCCGGTCAACGATTCTAAAGTTGTCTGCAGTTTTTTATCGGACAAGGCAAATGCGCTTAATTTAATAAATTTATTCCCAATAGGGGCTATATCTAAAGGGTTGCAGGGAACTTCCCTCGCAAATATAGGAGAATTGAAAGAATCGGGAGCGGTCGCGCTGAGCGACGACGGCAATCCCGTTGAAGACAGCGCTCTTATGGGAAGGGCTCTGCTGTATGCCCGCACTTTCGATTTGCCGGTAATATCGCATAGCGAAGATTCCAAACTGCGCGGTAAAGGAGTTATTAACGAAGGAGTAATATCCGAGCGTCTCGGAGTAGTCGGCATTCCAAGCATTGCCGAAGAAATAGGCGTAGCGAGGGATATTATGCTAGCCGGCTATTACGACGCGAATGTTCATATAGCGCATATTTCTACAAGCGGTTCGGTCGCTCTCGTAAAAAAGGCAAAACAGTCCGGCATAAACGTTACATGCGAAACCTGCCCCCACTATTTTTCGCTTACCGAAAACGCTTTGTTGGATTATAATACCGACGCAAAAATGAACCCCCCATTAAGAACCGAAAAAGACGTCAATGCCGTTATAAAAGGATTGTATGACGGCACTATAGACGCGATAGCTTCCGACCATGCCCCGCACAGCAAGGACGAGAAAGACGCTACGCTGGATGCCGCACCTTTTGGAATCATAGGTTTGCAGACCTCCCTGCCTTTGGCGTTAAGGCTTTTTTACGGCAAAAAGATTTCTTTAATGCAGATAGCCGAACTTATGTCCTTTAATCCGGCAAGAATTTTAAAACTAGGCAGGAGAGGCTCTTTGCAGAAAGGATATATAGCGGATATCACCGTCGCGGATATTAAAAAAGAATGGAAGTTTACCGAAAGCGGCATTAAGTCTTTAAGCAAAAATTCTCCTTTTATCGGAGAAAAGTTCAAGGGCATTGCCGTTGCCGTAATCGTCGGCGGAAGGCTCATAGAAATAAATTAAATTTAAATAAAATAAATATCTAAAATGACGGGCTCTAAAAAAGAAAAAGCGATATTAATGTTCGAGGACGGAATTTATTATGAGGGGTTTTATGAAGGCAAAATAATAGAATCCGGAGGGGAAGGGATTTTTAATACCGCTATGAACGGTTATCAGGAACTTATTACCGATCCTTCTTATAACGGACAGGTCGTCGTTATGACTTATCCCATGGTCGGTAATTACGGCATAAACGATACTGATTTTGAATCCGAAAAAGTATGGATTTCCGGACTTGTAACAAAAAATTACGTTCAACATTTTTCCCATTACGCCGCTTCAAAAAATTTAGCGGAATTTATTAATTCTTACGGCTATCCGGTTATATCGGGTATAGATACAAGGCATATAACGATTATATTGAGGGACGGCGGACAGTCTAACGTTTATATAGCTCCAAAAGAAGCCGGAATCGGATATATTAAAAACAGGTTGGATGCTTTGCCGAAAATGGAAGGATTAAATCTTGTTTCCAATGTTTCGACTAAGAGCGTTTACGAAAAGAATATCGATTCCCCGGACTTCAGGGTAACGGTCATAGATTACGGGGTTAAATTTAATACCCTGAGATGCTTAAGCGCTATTAAAGCCGACATTACCGTGGTTCCGCATAATTTTTCAAAAAAAGAGATATTGGCTACCGAACCCGACGGCATTCTTTTGTCGAACGGTCCCGGAGACCCCAAAACAATGTCTGAAGAAGTGGAAACATTAAAAAGCCTTCTCGGCGAGAAGCCGGTTTTAGGCATCTGCCTGGGGCATCAATTGCTGTCGTTAGCTCTCGGTTTCGATACATATAAGCTGAAATTCGGGCATCACGGAATTAATCAGCCGGTTAAGAATCTTAAAACCGGGAAAGTAGAAATTACCTCGCAAAACCACGGTTTTTGCGTTAATTTACTTAATGGTAGCGCAAATTATTCAAACGATACAAAACTGACCCATATAAATTTAAACGATAATACTGTGGAAGGCATTAAAAATGATCGGCTAAAGGCGTTTTCAGTCCAGTATCATCCTGAAAGCTCGCCGGGGCCAAGGGATTCAAGATATCTTTTTTCGGAATTTAAAGAATTATGTTTAAATAATGGAAAATGAAAGCGGAAAAAGAGTCTGGTTTTTCTAATTACGAAAA
>JAJZYC010000115.1 GCA_021806125.1 bacterium | reverse complement strand
TATAATTATAACGACTATGAAAAAAACATTAATTAACCTGCTTTTATTTGCATTAGTTTTAACGGGCATTTCAGTCTTTTTTCCGGTAAATTCCAATGCAAAAGTCTATATAAATATTTACGCCGCGAGGATAAAAAAAATCAGGGTCGCGGTTCCGGATTTCAAAAATATTTCGGCATACGGACAGCATAAAAAAATAGAAAAAAACGCCGCGAAGGTTATACGGCACGACCTTTCGGTCATAGGGTATTTTCATATAGTAAATCCTCTTTCGTATCTTGAAAATCCGCAATACGCCCCGATAAGTCCGGAAAAAATAGATTATTCGAATTGGGGCGTTCTGAATGCCCAGTATCTCATAACCGGCGAATACAAAACGTCCAACGGCATCATAAAAATGAAAGCGAATCTTATAAGCATTTATACCAAGCGTCTCCTTTTTTCGGAAAAACTTGAAGGAATGGACGGGCAGTACAGATTTCTCGCAAACAAATTTGCCGACGACATACTTGAATTTTTAACCGGTATAAAAGGACCGTTTACGACGAGAGTATTTTTTGTCGGGGAAGAAGGAGGTTCGAAAAATATTTTAGTGATGGATTTCGGGGGGCACAGAGTTAAAAAAATTACTAACAACGCCTCCATAAATATTTTTCCTTATCCTTCTCCGCACGGCAACAAAGTTGCATATATTTCTTTTAAAGACGGAAATCCGGCGGTCTTTATAAAGAACTTGAAAACAGGCGGAACGAAAAGGCTTAACCTGCCCGGTCCGGCGGATTTTGTAGCATGGTCGCCGACGGGCGATAAGTTAGCCGTTGCGCTCACCCCCGACCATTTGAACACCGAGCTTTACACGGTCGGCCTAAACGGCGGAAATCTGAAGCAGTTGACTTTTTCGGACGGGATTAATACTTCGGCTTCGTTTTCTCCAAACGGAAACAGAATCGCGTTCGTATCCAGCCGCGGCGGAAGCCCGCAGATTTATGTGATGAATTCGGACGGAAGCGGACAGCGCAGGATTACTTATAACAACAGCAGTTATAATTCCAGTCCGGCATGGTCGCCCGACGGGAAAAAAATAGCTTTTACGACTTTCGTAAACGGCGCTTTAGAGGTGTGCATAATGAACGCCGACGGTTCCGGCGAAAGGCAGGTTACCGATACCCCATACAGCGCTCAGCATCCGGCGTGGACCAGAGATTCAAGGATTATTACGTTCGATACCGAAATTGCGGGAAGGCAGGAGCTGTACATGATAGACGTCAACGAAAGCGGAATGATGCGGCTAATGCCCCGTATATTTCCAGAAATGCAGAATTATTACGATGCGGAGTGGACTTTAAAGTCTTCTTATTGAAAAATCTATATTTATATGATAAATTAAAATTATAAATTATACCGGTCATATAAAACAGGGGCGGAAAAGCTATGAATAGGAACAATAAAAAATTTATTAAGGTTTTTATCTTCAGTTCTATTATATTATTTTTCGTTTCGTCGATTCTTGCGGGATGCGCCCCTATGGAACCGGATTCAATACACCGTTTAAAAGTCCAGGTAAAGAAATTAAATAAACAGACGGCCGAATTATCCAAAAACGACGCATATTTGGAGAAAAAACTGCATGAGATGCAGTTAAATACGGCAAACAACGGGGTGGAAATTTCGAGCCTGAATGCTAAAATAAGGGATATTTACGGCAGGTACGAGGTAGAATCGCACGAACTTAATATTCTTCAGAAAAGATTCAGGGAATACCGTTTAATGGTAAATAAAGAACTGGTAAAATTATTAAAGCTCGCTAAAGCCGAACCGGTTTTGCCGGGAAAAACAAGCGTAAAATCCGTAGTCGTCAAGAAAGAAAATTCGATGGAGTCCGCTTTTAAAAATGCGCTGTCTATGTATAACAAAAAAGACTTTGCCTCCGCCGTTACCGCTTTCCGTAAATTTTTAGATAAATATCCCCAGTCTAATTTTACGGCAGATGCCACGTTTTATAGGGCCTCCGCAAATTTTAACCTGAAAAAATATCCCGTTTCCATACTTGAATTTCATAAGTTTTCCCAGATATATCCCAAAAATCCAAACGTTCCTATGGCTATTTACCTGCAGGGCGTCGGATTTTTAAAAGTTTCCGACCCTTCGGACGCCTCTATTTTATTCCGGCAGGTAATTTCCGACTATCCCCGGACAAAAGCCGCGGAACTTTCAAAACAGGCGCTTAACGGGCTTTCAAAATAAAAAGTACAAGCCGGTCATATAGATATTAGATGAAAGCAAACGGAACCAGAATTATCAATTTAGCGTTTGAATCCAGCTGCGACGATTTTTCCTGCTCCGTTCTTTTAAAGGTAAAGGGCGAAAACGGCGTAAAAATACTGTCTAATATAATTTATTCGCAGGACTATATACACGGCATATACGGCGGAGTAGTTCCGGAACTTGCTTCGAGAAACCATATTAAGGCTTCTCTGCCAGCTCTCGGCTTGGCCATGTCCGAAGCCGGCATGAATTTGAAAGACGTAAATTTAATATCGGCGACCGCTGGTCCGGGGCTTGTAGGCTCTCTGCTCATAGGGCTTATGGAAGCAAAGACGGCATCTTTTGCGCTGAACATTCCGCTGTCAATAATAAACCATATAGAAGGACACATTTTCAGCCCTTTTCTTGAAACCGGCGAAACACCGGAGAATTTCCCTTTTATAGCTTTGGTAATTTCCGGCGGGCATACGCATATTTATCTCGTAAAATCGCATAACGATATAAAACTCGTCGGAAGAACGCGGGACGATGCCTGCGGCGAACTTTTCGACAAAGTTTCCAATTATTTAGGTTTCGGCTATCCGGGTGGGAAAATTATCGACGAGCTTGCCGAAAAAGGAAGCGCCGGCGCCTTTAAATTTCCTTTTCCCATGATGCACAGCCGCAATTTGGATATGAGCTTCAGCGGACTTAAAACCGCCGTTATTTCTGTCATAGACGGTATGGGCGGTCCCGGTAAAATAAAAGAAAATACGGTCTATGATATTTTCTCTTCCTTGAGAGAAACCGTGGCGGAGATTCTTCATAAAAAAACTGCCGACGCCTGTCGTATTTACGGGGTAAAAACCGTAGCCGTTTCAGGCGGAGTTTCGGCAAATTCGAGGATAAGAAGTTTTTTTAACGAAAAGGGGATAAAAAACGGCATTAAAATAATTTTTCCTTCCGTAAAATATTCTACGGACAATGCCGCTATGATTGGATATGCGGGATTTTTTAAAACGCCCGTTCATCCTATAGAAAACAGGGAGGAATTTTTGAATATAAACGCCGACCCTTCATGGGAGCTCTAAAAGAATAAATTAAAAGACTTACGGACGTATGGATAATATAAGAAAAAAAAACAAAGTAGTTTTCGGTCAAAATTTTTTGACGAATAAAGATATAGCCGCCGAAATCGTGGATTCCTGCAATTTTTCCGCCGCCGACGACGTCGTAGAAATAGGTCCCGGAGAAGGCGTATTAACCGGTCTTATTGCCGGAAGGGTTAAGACTTTTACTATAATAGAAATAGACCCTTTTTATTATAACCTTACTAAAGGAAAATTTAATAAAATTAATCCGGCTCCCAACTTCGTAAACGAAGATGCCCTTAAGTTCGATTACGCGGCTTTAAGCAAGAGCCTTTCGTCTAAAATCAGGGTTATTTCCAATCTTCCCTACGAGATTTCCGGCCCCGTCATAGATAAATTTATAAAAGAAAAAGACGCTTTTTCTGATATGACCCTTATGTTTCAAAAAGAGTTTGCCGAGAGGCTTTACTCGAAGGAAAACGATTCGGGAAGAGGCGCTTTAAGCGTCATTGCCGGTTTAAATTTTGAAATAATAAAACTTTTCGACGTAGGAAAATCGAATTTCAACCCCGCGCCTAAGGTTGATTCGACCGTTTTGAGGCTTACGCCCAAATATTTCGAGGATACCGATTATGTATGGGCCGCAGGCTCGCAGTTTTTTAATTATTTTGTCCACCAGCTTTTTAAATTAAGAAGAAAAAAACTAAAAAATTCTATCTATGCTTCGTTTTTTGGTGTGCCTCCGGACGTAAAAGAGAAAATTTTTTCAAGTTTAGATATAGATTTAAATAAAAGACCTCAGGAATTAACTTCAGACGAGTTTATAAAAGCCGGAAGACAATACGACGACTATTTAAACATGATAGAAAAAAGGTATAATAAGTAGGGCGCTCCTCCTTTTTAATGGGGATAGTTGCACTTAAGATTATTGCGAATTACAAGGCGTAAAAAGAGATGCTTATGGAAAAGGCGGTTATAGCGCTTGATTTGGGAACTACCGGCAACAGGGCAATAGCGTTCGATAAAAACGGCGGGATTATACATTCTTCCTATCGCGAATTTCCGCAAATACATCCTAAGCCGGCGTGGGTCGAACAAAATCCGTACGATATATTAAATACGGCGGTTAAAGTTTTAAACGAAACGGTTGAATGTTGCGGCTCTTACGAAATAGTTTCCTTAGGCATTACAAACCAGAGGGAAACCTCGGTGGTTTGGGATAAAAATACCGGAAAACCGGTATATAACGCAATAGTATGGCAGTGCAGAAGGACTGCCGGTACCTGCGAAGATTTATCCGAATACCGCAAACTTATCAAAGAAAAAACAGGCTTATTCTTAGACCCTTATTTTTCCGCTACTAAGATTAAATGGGTGCTGGATAACGTCGGCGGAGCGAAAAATCTTGCGGAAAAAGGGGAATTGGTTTTCGGAACGGTGGACAGCTGGCTCCTGTGGAATCTGACCGGCGGTTCCGTTCACGCCACGGACGCTTCCAACGCTTCCAGAACGCTTTTATATAATATAAACACCTTAAAATACGACGAGGAACTTCTTAAAATATTCGGCGTCGAAGAATCCATGCTGCCATTGGTTTGCGACAGCAATTATAATTACGGCAGCACCGAAAAAAAAATTACCGGAAAATCCATACCGGTAGTCGGAATTCTCGGCGA
>JAJZYC010000005.1 GCA_021806125.1 bacterium | reverse complement strand
AATGCTTTTTTTAAGCTCCGGCTATTCGGTTCCTAAAGACGCCTGTGCTTCTTATAGGCATGCATACGAACTGCTGAAGAATATTTCGGACGATATAATGATTCACGTTCACATGGAAAACAATATTCTTTTTAAAAAAATCTAAACATAATTCAAATCGGCGTCAAAGAAAAAGGCGTCAGATTTTATTTTCCGCCTAATAATGCTGCAATAATTAATAACAGTTTATAGGAAAATTAATCTGACATCTTTTTATCACATATTCCCTTTTTATAGGCTGCAAAATCGGCTATAGAATAAGAGCTTAGGGCTTTCGTCAGCATTTTTTGAATATCGAGCCACATAAAGTGCACGTCGCAATTGCCTACGTCCTGGCAGGAAGATTTATTAACCACGCATCTGTTCAGAACGACAGGTCCGTCTATAATTTCGACGACCATTTTTATAGTAATATCCTCGGGGCGGGCGTTAAACGTAAATCCGCCTTTTGTTCCGATAAAAGAATGAACAAGGCCGCTTTTAGCGAGCGTTTGAAATATTTTCGACATAAAAGAAGCCGGCGAATTCGTGTTTTTAGCTATATCTTTTACGAAACATACCGTTCCCGCAGGCTTTTTTGCCATATATACCAGTCCGCGTATAGCATAATCGCTGGCTCTTGAAATATTCATATGAACACCTCGAATTAAGATAAAATTTGTCTTGTATTTTATTATATATAAACGGCAAAAAAAATGCCCTATAAAAAATTAAGGGGGGTTAATTTAATTATAGGGCATTGGATAAAGGTCAAAACAAAATCGAGAAATAAATTAATAACTGCTTTCGTCCATTTTTACCTTTAATCCGAACTTTTTATATGCGTAAATTGCATATATTAAAACCAACGGCAGACCTATAAGGGTCGCTATCAGCATAACTAAAAGCGTTAGATGATTAGAAGCGGAATTATATATGTTTAAACTGTATTCAGGATTAATCGAAGAAGGTACGATATCGGGAAATACCCCGACAGCCATACTTGCGACCGCTCCCAAAATGCCTGCTATAGAATAAGCGAACGGTTTAACGTCGTTCGAAGACCCCGCAGTTAAAATAACGCCTATCCCGCCGATAATCATTATAACCGGAACGATATCCCCTATAATGCCAAAGCTGTTGCTAAGAAGTCTCGGCGCGAATATCGGAGAAATCAGTAAAAACAGCAGGGTAAACACTATATACAGGACTGCAAACCATTTTGCAAAAACTCTTGACCTTTGCTGAACTTCCCCTTCTGTTTTCATAATCAGATATGCCGAGCCGTGCATTAAAAACATCGACAGCGATACAAGCCCTCCGGCTAATCCGAAAATATTTAAAAGGCTGAACAGGGACTGGTAATCTACATGGTCTTTATTAAGCGGTACGCCCATTAAGACGTTAGCGATGGCCACGCCGAGCAGGAGAGCGATGCCTAAACCGGTAACCGTAATATCGGCATCCCAGAACTTCCTCCAGCCTGCGCTTTCGACTTTGCTTCTGAACTCGAAAGATACAGCCCTGAATATTATTAGCCAGACGACTAACATCATTGCAAGATAAAATCCGCTGAAAATAGATGCATAAACTAAAGGAAAAGCTGCAAAAACCGCGCCGCCGCCAAGTATCAGCCAGACCTGGTTTCCTTCCCAAACAGGTCCTATGGCGTTCATAACGTATCTTTTTTCTTTATCGTTTTTAGCTATAAAATTTAACAGTCCGCCTACGCCGTAGTCGAAACCGTCCATAACCGACCATCCCAGAATAAGAACCGCTACAAGAATAAACCACAATATATTTAAGTTCATGGTAACACCTCCTTTTTATTTGAAGCGGCCGCCGGGGCGGATTCTCCGGCAAGCTCGTCTTTGCCCTCCGCTCTTTCTTTTAATTCCCTTTTAAACAGGAAAATCGCAAACGATGCCAACGTTATGTAAATCAAGGTAAACATTAAGGTGGATAATCCCACGTCCAACGCGCTGACGTTAGGGGAAACCGATTTTACGGTAGTTAAGAGTCCGTAAACAGTAAAAGGCTGTCTTCCGATTTCCGTAGTAAACCATCCGAACTCTATAGCTATTAAAGGCAGGAAAGTGGAGAACCAGAAAACTTTGAGCATTTTCGGACTGTCGTACAATTTGCCCTTAATCAAAAGATACAGGGCTATAAGCATAATAAGGGCAAAATAAAATCCGAAATACATCATAATATGGAAAGACCAGAAAACTAACGAAACCGGCGGAAACATCGCCGCAGTCAATTTCAAATTATATTTATGGTTAATATAGCTTATGGACTTGTTGAATCCCATAACTTTAGCCGCGGGATTCATATATGCCAGCATGCTCAGCATACCCGGAATTCCTATATGAGGTCCGTTAGACTGCGTTTGATTATTAGGTATCGCAAAAAGAGTTTCCGGAGCATATCTTTGCGTATGCCACTGGGCTTCCATCATGGCAAGCTTGGTAGGCTGGTATTTAACTACCTCCTTTGCGCTTATATCGCCCAAGACTATTTGAATGCAGGCGACAATTACGCCCGATATAACGGCTATTTTTAACGCCTTTCGCATTATCGCATCTTTATTGTTTTTAATTAAAAACCAAGCCGCTACTCCCGCCATAAAAAAAGCGGAATATTCCCATGCGGCGGCTATGACGTGAATAAATTCCGACGGAAAATACGGATTAAACACGACATGCCAGAAATTAGTCATTTTAGGTATTCCGTTGGAACCGATTCTATACCCAGCCGGACTCTGCATCCAGGAATTCGCTACCAAAATCCACACCGCGGATAAAGTCGAACCGAGTGCTACGAATATCGTAGATACCCAGTGCGCTTTAGCCGAAAGCCTGTTCCAGCCCAGAAGCATAACGCCTACGAAAATAGACTCCATAAAAAAGGCGAAAAGCCCTTCGATGGCGAGCGGCGCTCCGAATATCGCGCCGACGTAGGAAGAATACTGCGACCAGTTCGTTCCGAACTGAAACTCCATAACGATTCCGGTTGCAACGCCTACGACAAAGTTAATAGCGAATAATTTTGCAAAAAAACGGGTAATTCTTAAGTACTCCTGATTTTTAGAAAAAACGTAAACTCCTTCGGTTATAACAAGAAGGGTACCCAGACCTATCGTCAAGGGAGGGTAAAGAAAATGAAAAAAGGCGGTCATTCCAAACTGGAACCGCGCAAGAAATAAAGCCAGACTATCCATAAAACACCCCCGTGAAATTAGATAGAAATAATTAAATTAAGTTAAATTAATTAAATACAAAAAAATATAGGTGAAAGTTTTAAGTAATTATCAATAATAATTATTATTAAAGATAAATTATACCCTAATATTAATATATACATATATATATGATTATATATAATGTTAATAAAAAATTAATGATTTTACGGAACATTATCATATTTTAATTCTATCCCTAAATTTAAAATTATCAATTTATTATTAATTTTTAAATATTTAATTTGTTCACCTCCTTATAAAATAAATCTTATCACTTTGTTATATTTTTAATTTAAGATTAATCTAATCTTATTTATCTTATTTATACCACTTGTAAAAATTTTGTCAAGAAAAAAATGTAAGATATGCGAATTGGCTGAGGCGGACGGGTTTTTACTTCTTAATGGGCTTCCGCCCAGTTTTTTGCGGTGCCGATATTGACTTCCAGCGGAACGCCGGAAAGAAGTTTCCGGTCGGTCATTAGGGGAGAGATTATTTTTTTAATATCGTCTGCCAAAGATTCTTCGGCTTCGAATATTAGTTCGTCGTGAACCTGAAGGAGCATTTTTGCGGATTCTTTTAATTCGGGCATGCTTTGAAAGCGGTTATAAATATTTACCATGGCAATTTTAATTATATCGGCGGCGGTTCCCTGAATCGGGGCATTAATAGCCGCCCTTTCTGAAAACGACGATAAATTTCTTATTCCAGAATTTATGTTTTCTATATAGCATTTTCTTCCGAAAGCCGTTCTGACGAATCCGTTAGACTTTGCCTCTTTGACCGTTTTTTCCATATATTCTTTAATTGCGGGATGGTTTTTAAAATATAAATTTATATACAGCCTTGCCTCTTCGGCGGAAATACCGAGTTCTTTGGATAAGCCAAAAGGGCTCATGCCGTAAATTATTCCGAAATTAATTACTTTTGCCTTTCTTCTCATATCTTTATCGACGGCGTCGGCGCCGACTCCGAAAATTTCCCCCGCAGTTTTTGCATGAATATCTTCATTTTTTTTAAAACTTTCGGTTAACGCTTGATCTCCGGAAATCGATGCCATTACCCTTAAATCTATCTGGGAATAATCCGCCGAAATCAGAATACAGCCTTCTTTCGCGATAAAAGAGCGCCTGATTTTAACGCCTTCCTCCCCAGAAACCGGAATATTCTGAAGATTGGGGCTCTGGCTTGCGAGCCTTCCCGTCGAGGTGGTTATCTGAGAAAAAGATGTGTGAACCCTGCCGTCTTTATCGGCCTCCCTTAAAAGCACGTCAACGAAAGACGTCTTAAGCTTAACCTTATTTCTGTAAGATATTAAACTGTCTAAGAATAAAAGATAATCTCTTAAAGTTTTGTCTTCATTGCCGTTTCCGAGAAGTATTTCAAATTCCGCTTTTAACGCCTGAAGGACTTCGATATCGGTGCTGTTTTTTTTGACGCGCTTAAATTTCATCTCGTCGAACATAACAGCGCTGAGCTGTTTCGGCGAATTGATATTAAATTCTCTTCCTGCGATTTTATGTATTATGCCCGTAAGTTTTTTCGAATCCGAATCTAAAGACGCCGATAAAGACATAAGCATATCTTTGTCCACTTTAAAACCGGCTTTTTCCATTTCGAAAAGTACTGCCGAAAGAGGCATATCGACCTCGTAAAACAGATGCTTTAAACTGCCGTCTTTTTCTATTTCCGTTTTTAATATCTTATACAAGGAATAAACCGTAAAGGCATAATTGTTTAAATCGCCGGATTTTATGCCGGCCAACTCGTCTTGAAATTCCGTTTCTATATCCGCAAAATTATGGCGGTGTTTTATCGGATTCAAAAGATAGGATGCAATTTTTATATCGAAATGAAGCCCGCTAATTTCAATTCCGTTATTTTCTAAAAAAAGTTTCACGCTGTTAAGCCCGCACCCTATTTTTAAAACAGAATTATCTTTCAATAAATCCGCTAACCTTTTGTCATCCAGAATATCTTTCAGGCCGTACGATGCCGAAGCCGTTTCCGCCGAATAAATATATACAGGATTAGATTCGCTGTCGAATAATTCTTTATTTTTTTCGACGAAATCTACGTAAATAGAAAGGAATTTTTCGTTTCCGGCAATTTTTTGAGAGCCGTTCGCGCCGCCGCCGTTTGTTTCGCCGGGCTTATTGGCTATGCTACTATCTATGCCCAAATCTTTAATTAAAGAATTAAATTCAAGCTCTTTAAAAACTTTATAAAGCCCTTCTTTGTTTTTTTCTTTTAAAGCAAAATCTTCAAGGACATTGAATGCTTTATTATTTTCTAAGGGTTTTTCCGAATCCGGAATAAAATACGCTTCATTTAAGCTAATATCTTCGTAAAAAGATGCAAGCTCTAAACTTTTATAAGCGTCTTCCTTGTATGTTGCTAAAAGCTCTTTGAGTTTCGGCTTATTAATCTTATCTATATTTTTATAAATGCCGTCTAAATTATGAAAATCTTTAATCAATCCGAATGCCGTTTTGTCTCCTATCCCTTTAATTCCCGGTATATTATCGGACGCATCTCCCATAAGCGCCAAAACGTACCTGTATTCTTCGGGCTTTATTCCGTTCTCTTCCTTAAAAATAGTTCTGGTTATCAGCTTATTTTTAAGGGCATCGTACATAAAAACCCAGTCGGATAATAACTGCTTCAAGTCTTTATCGCTGCTCACTATGCAGATAGATACGCCGCTTCCTTCAAAACTGCGTACTATGCGGGCGATTAAATCGTCCGCCTCGTAACCGTTAAGCTTAAACGTTTCAAAACCGAGCAGATAAGAAATATCGGTCAGGTGAGCGACCTGCGAAACCAAATCTTCGGGCATTCCTTTTCTATTGGCTTTATATGCCTCATACGACTGCTTCCTGAAGCTTTCTTTAGAATCGAAAAGGCATGCGCCGTATTTTATATCCGCTTCTTTGATTAGCTTCATAAGCATCCTGGTATATCCTAAAGCGGCGCCTGTCGGTTTGCCCTTTGAATTTGTAAGCGGGGGGAGGGCATAAAACGCCCTGTAGAAATAAGAACTGGAATCTATCAAAAAAAGATCGGCTTTAATGCTGTCTTTTTCCATTTTTTATTTATGTTTTTGAACGTCTATTACGCGGGTAAAGGCAAACCTGTCGCCGATTCTTTCGCCTTCGGGGCTTTTTATAATGAAGTAAATCTCAGCGGCATATATAATAATGCCGATAGTTACGAGGAGAAAATAACCGACGAACGGAATAAATGCAAAGAGGAGAGGAAAGGCTAGAAAAGAATTCCTTATGATGGATTCTTTAAACTCCGGTTTTTTATCCTCGAGAGCCATCACCACCTTTAAACCGATAATTCTTTTGCCGAGACTTGCGCCTTCAAAGAGACCGTCGGAAATTAAAATATAAAGAACTCCCGCTAAAAAACCGTAAGGATAAAACATCTCGCTCAAAAAGCCGAATATCAGCAAATCTATAGCCTTTGCTATAAATCTGTGAAGAATATTTGCTTTCTTATCCATAAGTAAATTATTTATTTGCGGTTCTTCCTCTGAGCGGTTCATAGATACAGTAAGGCTCTTCTTCCATATAATCGCCTTTTTCGTAATACGCCCTTGCCCTGCATCCTTCGCAAACTTTTTTGTATTCGCAGATACCGCATTTTCCTTTTAAAAGTCCTGTATCCCTTAAATTTAAAAACACCTCCGAACCGCTCCATATTTCTTCCGCCGACTGTTTCGTGACGTCGCCCGCCTGAACCGGCAGATATCCGCAGGGCTGAACTATGCCTTTTCTGGAAATAAACATAACGCCGCTTCCGGCAAGGCAACCCTTAGTAACGGCGTTCATTCCGTGCGTTTCGGGAGTTATTGTTATACCTTCGTCCTTTGCCCTTTTATGCATAATTCTGAAAAAATGGGGCGCGCAGGTCGCTTTAAGCTCGATTTTACCTCTAAGTTCCATAGTTTTGTCGTAAAACCAGGAAAGTATATCTTCGTATTTCTGTTTATCGAGCATCTGGGAATCGGCGATTTGAACTCCGCATCCGACCGGCACCAGCATAAATATATGCAGGGCTTTTAAATTGTTTTTAAGGGCTAATTCAAGTATGTCGGGCACTTCGTCTTCATTGTGTCTTGCTATAGTCGTGTTTACTTGAACCTCTATGCCTTCCTTCTGGAGATTTTTAATTCCGTTAAACGCGCTTTCGAAAGAACCGGGTATCATCCTGAAAGAATCGTGGGTCTTGGCATTTGCGCCGTCAAGGCTTATAGAAACTCTTTTAATACCGCTTTCTTTAATCCGCTTTGCCGTTTTATCGTCAACCATCGTTCCGTTCGTAGCAAGCGCTACCCTTAATCCTTTTCCGGTCGCGTAATCCGCTATTTCAAAAATATCTTCCCTGTAAAGAGGTTCGCCTCCGGTTAAAATAAGGATTGGACTGCTGAACTTGCAAAGCTCGTCTATTACGTTAAAACACTTTTCCGTCGAAAGTTCGTCTTCCTGCCTTTCCGTCTGTGCTTCAGCCCTACAATGAATGCATTTTAAATTACATCTTGCGGTAAGCTCCCAGAAAACCAATCTTAGTTCGTTTTTTTTTGGCATTGCGCCGCCGCGCATAACGCCTGCGGGATGTCCGTCGGGAGAAGCCATATGGTTATTTTGCATCGTATATCTCCTCGTCGGTAAGATAACATGCAGGGTCCGGCGCCCATAAATCGTCTTCTTTAGCCTCCGACCTTACCCTGAAATTTCCGTTGCAGATATCGAGCCATTTGCAGTCTTTGCATTTTCCTTTTACGTATTCTTTTTTGTTTTTAAGCTGTTTCATCAGGGGATTAGAGATATCAGTCCATATTTCGCTGAAATTTCTTTCTTTAACGTTTCCGAAAGAATAGTGCCTCCAAAACTGGTCTGCATATACCTCGCCGTCCCAGCTGACGCAACCGATGCCGACTCCCGAACTATTGCCGCCGTTCATTTTAAGAAGGCTCATAACATTTGCCGCTTCTTCCGTTTTGCCTTCTTTCAAAAGTTTTAAATAAATATAAGGACCGTCGGCATGGTTGTCCACAGTGAGGACCTCTTTCTGGTTGTCTCTCGAATATACTTCTTTAGTAAGTTCGAGTATGGCATCTACCGTCTGCCTCGTTTCCTCGTGGGATAAATCTTCTTCCATGAGTTTTGTTCCTCTTCCCGCATAAACAAGATGATAGAAACAGACTCTAGGAATGTTTTCCTCTTCTAAAAGTTTAAAAATTCCGGGGATTTCCTGAGCGTTTCTTTTGTTTATGGTAAACCTCAAACCGACCTTAATTCCAGCTTCCTTAGCATAATTTATGCCGTCTATCGCTTCCCTGAAAGCGCCCTTTTTGCCCCTGAACCTGTCGTGAACGGATTCAAGTCCGTCAAGGCTGATGCCGACATACGACAGGCCGACCTTTTTTAATTCCTGGGCAAGCTCTTTAGTTATAAGAGTTCCGTTTGTAGAAATAACCGCCCTCATGCCTTTTGATTTTGCGTAAAAACACAGGTCGAGAAAATGCGGATGCATTAAAGGTTCTCCTCCGGAAAAAAGCATAACGGGCGAACCGAAAGCGGATATATCGTCTATAAAAGCTTTTCCCTGTTCCAGCGTAAGCTCGTTGTTGTATTGCAGATTTTTAGACTGCGAATAGCAGTGGACGCAGTTTAAATTGCAAGTTCTAGTCATATTCCATACTATTACGGGTTTTTTATCTTCCGAAAACTGCAGAAGATGCGAAGGGAGCTTGCTCGACATACGGCCGTACCTCAGGGCGTCCGATGCATGAACCCCGCCGCAGTACAGTTTTGAAATTCCTATCATTTATAAATTCTCCTTTAGTTTTTATTTTGAAATTATTTACTTGAGATTGCTTCGCTTCGCTCGCAATGACAATATGGAGTCATTGTGAGCAAATCTTTGACTGCTTTTTCAAATATTTAATTCCGCTTTATTTTATAATAATCGACTATTCCATCGATAAGCGAATCTATATTTACGTCTTTAGATATTATATCAGATTTTATGCCAAATCCCAACGCATATTCGGCGGTCTTCTTCCCTATGCTTGCAAACTTGACGCCGGAGCGTATAACTTGTTTTAAAAGCCCTTTCTTAACGCCTTCTAATGCGTTTGCGAAATTTTCTACCGTAGAATAGCTTGTAAATGTAATCCAAAAAGAGCCGAAATCTAAATTATCCGGCAATCCTATATTTTTGCCTGTTTTTTTTAACGAACCGAAAATTTCCTGCATCGCTTTTTTAGATTCTTCCGGCACAGTTGTTTCGTAAACCGGCAGGTTTTCCGTATCCGCTCCTTTAGACGCAAGAAATTCCGGAAGTTCTTTATTAATTTTTAAAGCCTGAGGAAAAAGGATTTTTTTGCCCTTAATATCGGCATCTTTCAAAACATCTATTATTCCAGCCTGCGAAGGCTCGGGCGGAACTATATCCGGGAGTATCCCGTATTTTAAAAGTTCCGAAGACGAAACCTTGCCTACGGAAATTATTTTCTTGCCCGAAAGAGCTCTGGCATCCATTCCTTTTGAAAAATAACGTTCAAAGAATGCGGAAACGGCGTTTGCACTTGTAAAAATAAGATAATCGTATTTTTTAATATTCTTAACGGCTTTATCGATTTTAGTTCTATCTATGCCGCCGCCGTCTTTGAGTATTTTTATAAGCGGCATATTTATAACGAATGCGCCGAGTTTTTTAAGTTTTTCCGATAAAGTTCCCGCTTGCCCCTCTCCTCTCGTAACCATCACGCTTAAGCCGCTTAACGGTCTTTTTTCGAACCAGTTTAAAGCGTTTCTTAATTTGACTACATTTCCAACGATTAATATAAGCGGACTTTTTAATCCCTTTTTTTCGACTTCTACGGCTATCGTGCTTAGAGTTCCGACGGCGGCTTTCTGGTTCAAAGTAGTTCCTTCCTGAATTACGGCGCAGGGCGTGTCCTTATCTTTTCCTGCTTTAATTAAATTTTTCGTATTGGAGTCTAAATTTTTATAACCCATTAATATAACGATAGTATCTGCGCCGGCCAGTCCTTTCCAGTTTATCGTGCTTTTTTCCTTATGCTCCCCTTCATGGCCTGTAACAATCGCTACGGTAGAAGCGTAATCCCTGTGGGTCAGAGGTATTCCGGCATAAGCTGGAACGGCAAAAGAAGAAGAAATGCCCGGTATTACCTCGAAAGGGATTTTGTCCTTAAATAACCTTTCGGCTTCTTCGCCTCCTCTTCCAAAAAGATAAGGGTCTCCGCCTTTAAGCCTTAAAACGATATTATTGGTTTTTGCTTTTTCCGAAAGAAGTTCGTTTATGGAATATTGCGGGAGAGTATGGTTGGAAGACCTTTTGCCGGCATAAATTATCTCGCACCCGTCTTTTGCGTAAGATAAAATTTCCTCGGAAATAAGGCTGTCGTAAACTATTACATCCGCTTCCCCGAGAATTCTTTTAGTTTTAAGAGTAAGCAGTTCAGGGTCGCCGGGTCCGGCTCCCGCAAGATATACTTTGCCGGTTTTCTTCCTATTGCCTGTTTTAATATCTTTTTTAGCCTTTTTTGTTTTCATTGAATTTTACGTTCCTTTTAAGAAATTTATTTTCTGGATTCCCGCTTTCGCGGGAATGACAATAGTTGGGTTAAATTCCCTATACTCCCAAGGTCATTCCCGCGAAAGCGAAAATCCAGAATTTGTTATATGTTAAAGCAATTTAAATAGTTTATAACGATGATTTAAAGTACTTTATAAATTATTTTTGCTCAGTATTTCAAAAGCGCCTTTATCTATAAGTCTTAAGGCTAAACTTTTGCCGATGCTCTCGTAATCTTCCTTAGCGCCTTCGAATTCATCCTCGAGATATTCCCCCTGAATGTTTGAAACGAAGCCTTTAATGCGCAAAATATCGCCTTTTAAATAAGCATAAGCTCCCACAGGAGACGCGCATCCGCAGTTTAACTCTCTGATGCAGGCTCTTTCGGCGAAAACGGCGGCATAAGTATCCTGGTCGTTTAAAGACGCGATGATTTCTTTAACATCGGACCTGCCGGTTTTATGCTCAATCGCTATTACTCCCTGTCCGCACTGGGGAATGAATTTGACGGGGTCTAAATATATATCGATATAATGTTCGAGATTGAGCCTTATAAGCCCCGAGGAAGATAAAACAATAGCGTCGAAAAAACCGTTTTTGAGTTTTTCGAGCCTCGTGTCGATATTGCCCCTTAACGGTTCAAATATAAGGTCGTCTTTTAACCTCGTCATAAGAGACCTTCTTCTCAGGCTTGAAGTTCCGACGATTGCCCGGCTTTTCAACAGCGATGCGAAATTTTCGGGGCTGGTTCCTCCCGATATCTCGGGCTTGTCTTTTAAAATTACGCAGTCTCTCGGATCGTCCCTTTTTAAAGCCGCGCCTAATATTAAGCCCTCCGGTATTATCTGCGGAACGTCTTTCAGGCTGTGAACCGCAATATCGACTTCTCCGCCGAAAAGTGCTTCTTCTATTTCTTTTACGAACAAGCCTTTTCCGCCGAAACTGCTTAAAGACGCGTTTAAAATTTTATCTCCCGAAGTTTTTATTGTTATTATTTCTATGTCTATATCTTTTGAAAGTCCGCCGTAATATTCGGACAGCCTTTTTTTAACTAAGTTAGCCTGATATAAAGCAAGTTTGCTTCCTCTCGTTCCTATTTTTATTTTCAAAATTTACCTTTATTTTATAAGTTTTATATATTTGCCGACGTTTTCATCTTCCCCGCGTTTATCCGTACCGGTCAAATCTTCAGAATCAAGGTTAAAAAGGGCTTTGAGCGTTTCGATAGAGTTTGCCCCCTCAGGGTTTGCGGACGCTTTTTTTATAAGCATAGTCGGCTCATGCAGAATTTTATTCGTCAAAGAATTTATTACCAAATCTTTTTCCTTTTTGTCGCCGATATATCCGGATAATTCAATTTCTAATATATCTTTTACCTTTTTTCTCAAAGAAATTATAACCGGCACGACATTCAGGGATTCTTTCCAGTTCATAAATTCTTTAACCGCCGTTTCTACAAATTCCTTAGCGGCATCCGCTTCCTGTTTCCTTATTTCTATGTTTCCTTCTATCATCTTTCCTATGTCGTCTATATCGAACAGATAAACATTGGGTATTTTGTTAATTTCCGGGTCTATATTTCTAGGCATTGAAATATCGATTAGAAACAACGGCCTCTGCTTGCGAATTTTTATAACCGGTAAAATATCGGCATATTTTAAAACATAATCTTCGGAGCCGGTGGAACATAAAACTATATCGGACTGCGGCAGAAGTTTATAATATTCCGAAAAGTCCATAACTTTTAAATATTCTCTTTCGGCTGCAGCAAAAGATTCTTCGACAAATTTATCGGCATTTTCTTTTGTCCTGTTTGCAATATAAATGTTCTGCACCCCGTATTTTATAAAATGCTTAATGGTTAGCTTTCCCATCTCGCCCGCACCGAGAAGCAGGACTTTTTTCTCCTCTAAACTGTTAAATATTTTTTTTGAAAGCTCGACTGCGGCATAACTGACCGATACTGGAGAAGCCGAAATTCTTGTTTCCGTTCTGACCGTTTTAGCGCAGTTAAAAGCCTTGTGAAATAATTTATTTATAAACCTGCCGCTGCTTTTAAATTTGCAGGCTTCGTTGTAAGCCTCCTTCAGCTGTCCTAATATCTGCGGTTCGCCTATTACCATAGAATCCAAGCTTGAAGCCACGCTGAATAAGTGCCTTACCGCATCTTCGTTGAGATACATATAGAAAATATTTTCTTCTGCGGCATCCCCGAAAAAATATTTTGCTATATAGTTTTTAATTATATGGCCGCCTTTACCCTGCGCACAAGAAGACAGATTCATTATAAATTCGGACCTGTTGCAGGTAGTAAGGACTACGACCTCTTTAACGAAAGGTCTGCCGTTTTCGTCTTTCAGGTCAAGCAGTTTATAGGTATAATCCTGCCTTAATTCAACGGTCAGGAGTTTTTTGGAAACCGTTTCTCTTTCGCCTATTTCTGCCGATTTATGATTTAATCCTACTATTAAAATATCCATATGATTATTTTAAATTTATTCGAATCCGTGAAATGACGGAAATAAATAAAAAGAAAAACTTAAACTAAAAAGTATAAGTAAAAAGCCTGCAACGCTGAAAATAGCGGCCCTCTTTCCCCTTAAGCCCTTTGCCACTCTCTCGTGCAGGAGAACCGCATAGATAAGCCATGTTATCAGTGACATAATTTCAATAGGCTTTACTATTATAAAAGTCCTGAACAAGGAACCCGACAGATATATGCCCATAACTATGCCTAACGTTATAAACGGAAATCCTATTTTTAAACATTGATAATTAATACTATCCAGCAGTTCTAAATTATACCCTCTGCCGGAATTTATATCTAAAATTTTTAGATTCTTCTTACTCTTGATTTTTCTTTCCTGAAAAATATATATTAAAGAAACTATAAAAGCAAGGGCAAAAAACGAATCGCCTATTAATATAAGAACTATATGGGTTAAAAGAATAGTTCTGTCCGTATTCAGTATATCGGGTTTAATATGAATATGCGGAACAAAAAAGCCTACCAGCAAATTCAGGGCGACTAAAGGCGTAATATATAAAAGAATATACTCGGCTTTATAAAAAAGGCCGAACAGAACGACTATAAACATAAGTATCCATGCATTGAAAAATACGAACCTGTCGATATGAACCGGCACGGTGAGCCCCTTAACGCTCAAAAAAATAAAAAATATCAATGTTTGAACGGCAAAACCGGTATAAATTAAAGAAAGGAATAGTTTATACATTTTCTTTTCTTTTTTAAATAAAAGGGGTATGTAAGAAAATATATATATAGCGACCGGAATTAAATATAATTCTTTAAGCATTATTTTACGCCCTCTTAAGGAAATCGCTTATAAAAAGACTGGCATCCGAAAATCTTTTATCTCTGACAAGCTCGTAAAGGTCGGAATTGATTAATTCGTCGAATAGTTTTTGATTCCTGCTTTGCGGGTATTTTTTCATTTTAATCTCTTTTCTTATAAATCCCAGAATTTTAACATATGTATCGTATTCTTCTCCGTAAACTCTTTCTAAATCTTCCCTTATTTTTCTGGCAAGCCTTGGGCTGTGTCCGCTTGTAAAAACGGCTATATCGAATTCCCCTCTCGAAACGAGCGCGGGGAGAGTAAATGTGCAAAATTCAGGCTTGTCCGCGACATTTATTAAAATATTTTTTTTAACGCACAGCTTAAAAAGGCTTTCCTCCATTTTTTCGTTCTTTTTTCCCGGGGAAACCGCACAAAAAACGGCAAACGCACCTTTTTCGTCGCCTGTTTTATATGCTCTTTCGACCCATTCTATTTTAGACTTTTTAACGTATTCTTTTATTTCGTCCGATATTTCTGGAGCGACTAAAATTATATAAGCCTCTCTTTCAAGAAGCCTTTCCACTTTTCTGGCGGCGACCGTTCCGCCGCCTACGACAAGAACTCTCCTTCCCGATATATTGAGATTAACCGGATAATATTTCATTAATTTTCTCCAAAAACTATAGCGGAGAACGTGCATATATCCGCCCCGTTTTTATAGGCATCAGGCGGAAGGCCCGCCTTCATGGAAACCGCCTCCAAAAAACTCTCTTTATCCATATTGCATTCCGTAGCGACCTGCGGAAGCAAAACTCCGTGGCATGGTCCTTTTATGAGATACAAGCCGTGCTTTCCGATTTCGATATTACCTATGCTGTCTATCTTTTCGAGCGGCGTTAAAACCGATATCTCTATTTTTATTTTTTGAAGTTCCGCATTATTTAACGGCATAAATCTCGGGTCGCTGAAAGCCGCTTCTTTTGCCATATTATTAACATTTTGGTAAATCGGGATGCCGAAATTAAAATTACCTATGCATCCTCTTAACTGTTCTCCTCCGGTTTTAAGAGTTACGAATACTCCCGCTTTAGTTTTAAGATTATCCGTCAGCGAAGATATCAGCTCTTTAGAGTCGATAAAAAGGTCTTTGCTTTTATTAAAGCTATCTTCTATCGATTTTCTTGCTATTTTTAGGAGCATAGATTTTTCGTCTTCCGTTAAATCGAAATATTTCATATTAACCGCCTCCGCTTCTACATTTTAAGCGGCGGACTTAATCCAGTCCAGCCTTAATTATTAAATAGTTTTAACAGTTTTCTATTTTATACGACCACTCTATATCTACTGCATTTTTTAACATAGCCCAGACGCTGCAATATTTGTCTTTAGATAATTCTACGGCTCTTTTTACCGCCTGTTCGTCGATATTTTCACCTTTAATTTCATAAATTATAGAAATCTTGGTAAATACGCGGGGGTGTGTTTCCGCTCTTTCTCCCGTAACATTGACCCTGTAATCCGTTATATTCTGCCTTTTCTTCTTTAAAATAGAAACTATATCCATGGAACTGCATCCGGCAAGTCCGACGAGGATTAAATCCGTAGGCTTTATGCCTTCGTCGCTTCCGCCGACCTCCCTTGAAGTGTCGAGCAGAACCGAATATCCGTTATCTTTGTCCGAAAATGCCCTAAACTGTAAATCCTTAAGATATTCTAATTTAATTCCCACGATAACCCCTCCCGCCTTTTTAATTCCATTTTGAGGCGGTAACAGAATTGAATTCTGTCGCCGCGTTCTATATAAACTCGTCTTTTATGTCTCTTTCCAAAAGTTTAATTATAGCGTCCGCCGGTTTAAGTCCTTCGTAAAGAACCGAATATACCACTTCTGTTATCGGCATATATATATTTTTTTCCTGCGCTATGTTATGCACCGATTTCGTAGTGGCAACGCCTTCCGCGACCATCTTCATACCGTTTAAAATCGAATTAATATCTTCACCCCTGCCTATTCTGAGCCCTACCGTTCTGTTTCTGCTTAAGTCGGATGTTGACGTCAGCATTAAATCGCCGAGACCGGATAATCCCGTAAAAGTTTGCCTGTCGGCTCCCAACGCTTCGCCGAATCTTGTGATTTCTACGATTCCGCGGGTTAGAAGAGCCGCCCTGGCGTTATTTCCAAGTCCGAGCCCGTCGGATATACCGGCGGCGATAGCGATAATGTTTTTCAGCGCCCCGCCTAATTCTACCCCTTTAACATCGTTTAAGGTGTATATTCTAAAGTTTATTATATTTTTAAAAAAAGTTTTTAATTCGTTTAAAATTTTATCGTTAAACGATGCTATGCAAACGGCCGTCGGAAGATGCCGGGACACCTCCGCCGCAAAACTTGGACCGCTTAAAACGGCGTATCTTTCAAGCATGGAACTTCCCAGAACGCTTTCAAAAACTTTGTGTGGCAATTCCATGGATTTATCGCCCAATCCTTTTGCGGTATTTACGAATATAAAACCGCCGAGATTAAATTTATCCCGTATTTTTTTTATGTTCGTAAGCGTATCTTTTAACGCAACGGACGGAACCGCAAGAAATATAATGCCACAGTTTTTAAAAACGGTTTCGTAATCGGCGGTTATTATAATATTTTCGCCTAAAAGAACGTCTTTTAAATAATATTCGTTATATCTTTTAGTTTTCAATTCATCGGCAAATTCAGGATTTCTGCATTTTAAATAAACCTCAGGCGCAGATTTTGAAAAACTGGCGGCGAGCGCCGTTCCGAAACTTCCCGAACCGATAATGCCAACAGGTTGATTCATATTTTATTCTTAAGTTTATTCTAAGTCTTCCGCTATTTCGTTAGTCGAAACGATAGCGCTGACGACCCTTTCGTTTTCGTCCAGATTGACTAATTTTACGCCCATCGTATTTCTTCCGATGCTTCTTAAATTAGATTCGTTAATACGTATAATTTTACCGTTAGACGTTATTAATATTATATCATTATCTCCGGAAGCCTTAAGAACGGAAACTACAAAGCCGTTCCTCTGTCCCGTTTTAATGGCGATTATCCCTTTGCCGCCCCTGCTCTGCTTCCTGAATTCCGTCATTATAGTTTTTTTACCGTAACCTTTTTCGGTGATAGCTATCAGATAATCGTTTTCGGAAGAAAGCAGGTCCATAGAAACGACCGCGTCATTTTTGGACAGCCTTATTCCTCTGACCCCCATAGCCCCTCTCCCGAGCGTTCTAAAACCTTCTATATCTGCGCATATCGATTTGCCTGTTTTCGTAGCTATCGTTACGAGCTGGTTTTTTACGCTGTTATCAGCAATCCGGGTGCTTATTACTTCATCGCCGTCTTTAAGCTTTATGGCTATCAAACCGTTTTTCCTGATATTTGCAAATTTATCCAAAGAAGTTTTTACAATCTGTCCGTTTTTAGTCGCAATAAAAATAGAGAAGTCCTTATCAAAACTTTCAATGGGGAGAACCGAAGAAACGGTCTCTTTTTCTTTTAAATTAAGAAGATTTACTATCGGTTTCCCCTTTGAAGTTTTCAGGGTTTCCGGAATATCGTAAACATTTAATTTATATGCGTTTCCAAAGTTTGAAATAAATAAAATATTATCGTGGGTATTTGCGCAAAAAGAGTTTGATACAAAATCTTCTTCTTTCGATTTAATGCCGGTTTGTCCCTTGCCGCCTCTGTTCTGCGCCTTAAACGTGGAAAGCTTGGTTCTTTTAATATATCCGTTTTCGGTCATCATAACTATCATGGCTTCATTCGGTATGAGGTCGATAAGCGTCGTTTCGTTTTCTTCCTGCACTATCTCAGTTCTTCGGGCATCGCCGAATTTATCCCTGATAAGTTTAAGCTCTTCTTTAATTACGTCTTTTATAAGTTTCTCGCTGGAGAGAAGCTCCCTTAATTTTTTTACTTTATCGAGTATTTCTTCATATTCTTTAATTATATGCTCGCGCTCCAGATTGGTAATCTTCTCCAATTTTAAATCGAGAACCGCCCTCGCTTGAATATCCGAAAAGCTATACTTTTGTATAAGGCGTTCTTTGGCAACGGCCGGGGATTCCGAGTTCTTTATCAGCTCTATGACTTCGTCGATATTTTGAGCCACAATCCTGAAAGCTTCCAATATATGGAGGCGCGCTTCCGCTTTTTTTAATTCGAATATAGTCCTTTTTATAACTATTTCTTTCCGAAAATCCACAAAAAGAGACAGCATGTCTTTTATATTTAATATTTTCGGCTGATTGTTCACTATTGCAAGGAAAATTACGCCGAATGTTTCTTCGAGCTGGGTGTGTTTAAAGAGGTTGTTTATTACGACCGTTTCGTTTGCGTCCCTCTTTAATTCTATAACCACTCTCATTCCTTCCCTGTCGGATTCGTCGCGAAGGTCGGATATGCCTTCGAGCTTTTTTTCCTTTACGAGTTCGGCTATTCGTTCGAGTATTTTCGACTTGTTCACCTGATAAGGTATTTCCGTTATTATTATTTTCGATTTTTCAAAGTGGTATTTTGCTCTTACCTTGACGAGTCCTCTTCCCGTATTAAAATAATTATTTATTCCGGTGTAGCCGTAAATTATTCCGCCTGTAGGAAAATCCGGACCCTTTATGAACGATTTTAATTCTTCTATATTGCAGTCGGAGTTATCTATGAAGTAAAGAGTCGCGTCTATCGATTCCGTAAGGTTATGGGGCGGGATATTAGAGGACATTCCCACGGCTATACCCGACGAACCGTTTACCAGAAGGTTTGGAAACTTGGCGGGCAAAACGGACGGTTCCTGCAATGAACCGTCATAATTCGGAGTAAAATCTACCGTTTCAAAATCGATGTCGTCCAATAAAAACGACGAAAGTTTAGTCATCCTGATTTCCGTGTACCTCATAGCCGCAGGCGGGTCGCCGTCTATAGAGCCGAAATTTCCCTGTCCGTCCACGAGAGGATATCTTAAAGAAAAATCCTGGGCCATCCTGACGGTTGCGTCATAAACCGCCGCATCGCCGTGCGGATGATATTTACCGATAACGTCGCCGACGATTCTTGCCGATTTTTTATAAGGCTTATTAAAATCGTTGCCCAAATCGTTCATGGCAAAAAGTATTCTTCTGTGAACGGGCTTTAATCCGTCCTTAACCTCGGGAAGCGCTCTGCCGATGATAACGCTCATTGCGTAATCTAAATACGACTGCCTCATCTCGTCTTCGATATTGATGTTGATAATGCTCTTTTGATCCAAAATTTTCTCCTTGTCTTGTTATGTTTTGCCTATTATATTTTTTATTACCCGCCTATCCCGTTCATAAAATCGTTAGCCCATAATACAGATTCCCTTTTCTTGGCTTTCTCGTTAAAGTTATGCTTAAAACGTTTTAATTTAATAATATCTTCAATCTTTTTAAAAACGGCTTCATCGTCGTTTTGCCTTAGGATATTTTTAATATTATACTCGTTATCGTAAAAGAGACAGAGCCTTAAATTTCCCGATGCGGTAAGCCTTAATCTATTGCAGTCCCCGCAAAAATGCTCGGATAAAGGGCTTATGAACCCGATTACCGCTTTACCGTCTTTGAATCCGAACGAACGGCTGACGCCGCCATAAACCCCTTCTTTGCCGGAAGGCAGAATTTCCGCCGGGTTGCCGGCATTATTATCGGCAGGTTTACTTTCAATCGGCCTGAAATCGTCGAATTCGGACATTATTTTTTCTTCCGTTTCTTTAGATAATACCGCTTCGGCAATGTTGCCGCCTATTGGCATATATTCGATAAATCTTAAATTAAGCTCGAATTCTTTTGCAAAATTAACGAAATCTATTATCTCGTCGTCGTTTATGCCTCTTATTAAAACCGTATTTATCTTTATCGGGTTAAAACCCGTTTTTTTTGCAAGTTTTATGCCGGCCAAAACGTCTTTTAAGCTGCCCGTCCTTGTAATCTTGTAAAATCTTTCTTCTTTTAAAGAATCGAGGCTTATATTAATTCTTTTAAGTCCGGCATTATAAAGTTCGGAAGCATATTTTTCCAAAAGAATTCCGTTTGTCGTCATAGAAATATCTTCTATGCCTCTTATCCTGCCTATGTTTTCTATAAGGCCGGTCAGGCCTTTTCTTACCAAAGGTTCTCCGCCGGTAATCCTTATTTTGTTAACTCCGTGATTTGAAAGAATGTTTACCAATCTTAAAATATCTTCGTAAGAAATTACCTCATCGTGGTTTAACAGGGAAACTCCGCTTTCGGGCATACAATAAACGCATCTTAAGTTGCACCTGTCCGTTACGCTTATTCTTAAATACGTTATCTGCCTGCCGAAATTGTCGATTAAAGGTTTTAATTTTTCCATTTTTACATTATCCTAAAATAACCCGAAGAACGACTGCGGATTTTTAATCTTTTTTTTCTTTTTTACGGCGGTAGGTTCTGTTCCCTCGACATAAGGCATAAGCACCGGGTCTTTATAGCTTGAATCGGCAATCAGACCGGTATGCGGGTTAATTTCAGCAAAAACAACCCCTTTAGGGATAGCAAAAGCCTGCGGAGGATAAATATCAAGCACTTTGGACATATAAGAATCCCATATAGGAGCGGCGGTTATCGCGCCGACCATAAACCTGCCCATTGAATGAAAATCGTCCCGTCCGGTCCAGACCCCGGTTACCAAAGAAGAAGTATATCCCATAAAAATTCCATCCCGGTACTGGCTCGACGAACCGGTTTTTCCGGCTACGTAAGGGGTAATATTTCTTATATTGGAAATGGTAACCCCGGTGCCGTTCGTAATAACTCTTTCCAGCATATTCGTCAGCACGTAAGCGACCTGAGGCGATAAAACCTGCCTGCATTCCGGTTTATAATCATAGAGGCTTTTGCCGCCGGGAGTTAATATTTTAATAATAAAAACGGGCTTGCATTCTTTTCCGCCGTTGGCAAAGGCGGTATATGCGTCGGTCAAATCTATGAGCCGGACGCTTGAAGACCCCAAAGCCATAGTTAAATTTTTTACTACGTGATGTATCCCCATTTCATCTGCTAAATTAGCAACTTTATCTACGCCTACTTTTTGAAGAAGTTTAACGGCTACGACGTCTATGGAATGAGCAAGTCCTATAAGCAGGGTCGTGGGTCCGGTAAATCTTCTCGAAAAATTATGAGGCTTGTAATATTTTCCCGGCACTCCGGTAGGATATATCACGGGTGTGTTGTTTATAATCGAAGAAGGGGTATAGCCTAAGGTCAGGGCCTCAGCATAAACTATTGGCTTAAAAGCCGAACCGGTCTGCCTTTTGGCATAAAGCGCCCTGTTAAACTGGGTCTGGCTGAAGCTGTACCCGCCGACCATAGCTTTTACAAATCCGTTTTTCGGGTCGATAGAAATCAAAGCTCCTTCTATAACGTTTTTTTCCTCTAAAGAAAAAACCGGCGTCCTGTTATTAACGTAACCGTCGAATTTAACTAATATTTCGTAGCCGGGCTTTAAAACCTGTCCGGCGTTGCCGATAGTCCTGTACGTAAAATAAACATAACGCTGGAAACGTGAAGCCCATTTCATATTGGACACGGGCAGAACGCCTCTGAATTTCCCAACGGAAACAAAAGCCGTCCGGCCGCCTTTAGAAATTCCGGTAACAAAGCCTTTATAGATGCCGCCTTCGTATAAATAATTTATAAGACCTTTTTCTTCGTTAATCTTATTCCGCATTTCCCCGTAACTAAGCTCTTTTAAAGGTCCGGTGTAGCCGTATTCATGAGAAAGCTTGGTTAAGCCGGTTTTTACGGCTTTATCGGCATACCGCTGTGCCCTTGCGCTTAAAGCAGCGTATATCCTGAGTCCGCCTTCTTTATAAACGGGTTTGCCGTATTTATTTATAATATCCTGTTTAATGTAAGCCAAGTAATAAGGGGCGACGCCGTAATATTTAAAGAAATTATGAAAAACAAGCTTTGTGCCGTATGCCGTTTCAGCCTGAGCTTTCGTTATGAATCCGTCGTTTGCCATCTGCTCCAAAACATATTTCTGCCTTCTTTTGGCGTCTTTAAGATGAATATAGGGGTCTAAAAACGACGGCGCCTGCGGAAGCCCTCCGAGCATAGCCGCCTGGGCAAGGTTAAGCTTCCAAACCGGAACTCCGAAATACGTAAGGGAAGCTGCCTGTATTCCATAGGCATTGTTGCCGAGATAAATCTGGTTTAGATAAATATCTAAAATATCGTTTTTTGATAAATTATCTGCAATCCTGTATGCCAGAATAGCCTCGCGCAGTTTCCAGACATACGACCTTTCATAAGGAACGAGGAGGGTTTTTGCAACCTGCTGGGTTATCGTTGAACCGCCTTCGACTATATGTCCCGCCATAAGATTTACGATAAAAGCTCTAGCTATGGCTTTGTAATCGAGCGGACCCTGATTATAAAAATTTTTATCTTCCGCCGCTAAAAAAGCCTCTCTTACCTGCAGAGGAATATCGGAAAAAGGAACGACCTCCCTGTTTACAGAACCTAAATAACCTACGAGTTTTCCGCTTGACGAATATACGTAATTAACTTCTTTGGGATGGTAGTCTTTGAGGGAAACAATATTGGGAACGGAAGAAGCGAGCAAATAATATAATACGGTAAAAATTATTACAGGGGTAAAGATTAAGATAAAAAGCCCGGCAAAAATTATTTTGACTAATTTATTCTTTCCTTTTTTCGGTTTATTCGAATTATTTCCGCTTGCGCTTTTATCGTTTTTATTATTTATAGGCATATATTTTATAAATTAATTACCGGCATATTAAATTTTTTGCACATTTTTATATTATACAATATTAATTTTAAGTTTGAAAGTTTGAAGGGGGTTAAACGGGAAATGTTTTTATTATTCGAGGGTAATCGAGGGAGAAATTTCTTTTTCTTTGGCGCTCTTCGAGCCTTTCAGCAGGAAAATAACCGGTATAGAAACGGCAAAACATACAGCCATAAATATAAAAGCTAAATTAAACGCAATCATCGTGGATTGCTGTGTAACCATCCCGTTAATTAAGGCAAGTACTTTTTTGACGGGAGGGTAAAACACAAACGAATGCGTAATTTGAGCGGCTCTCCTTAAAGATAACATCGTCTGCGTATTGCCGCTTATGTTTTGTACGAGAACGGAATGCGCCATCTGGGTATTATTATCTATCATGGTCGCCAGCACGGCGATGCCTATGGAACCGGCAACCTGCCTTATTAAATTAAACAAACCGGCGCCGTCTATTTTATATTTATTTTCGAGGGTAATCAGCGAAGATGTCATAAGGGAAACTATGATTAACCCGAAACCCAGGCCCTGCGTAAACTGAGGCCAGAAAACGTCCCAGAATCCCATGTTAAGACTCATAGAGCCTATCTGAATCGAAGATATAATAGATAAAATAAATCCTATAAAAACTAAAATTTTAGGACCTACTTTATTAAACAGCCTTCCTGCCAGCGGCATGCTTATAACCATTGCAAGACCTCTCGACATTATAGCAATACCTGCATCGTATGCGGAATACCCCATTATTTTTTGCAAAAACATCGGCAGAAGAAACAGGCTTCCGAATATTCCGAGGCTGAAAACCATAGATAAAAAAGAATTGGCCGATAAATTTATATCTTTTAATACTTTAATATTAACCGCCGGATTTTCCACTATAAGTTCCGTTACGACGAAAAGTATTGAAGCTATTACCGATATTATAGTCAAATTCACGATATAGCTTGAAGAAAACCAGTTTTTATACTGTCCGTCGGTTAAAACTATCTGCATTGCCCCAAGACCTACGGTTAGAAAAATTATCCCGAGCCAGTCAACTTTCCCTTTGAGCCTTTTCATTAAAGGATGGTCTTCTATTATTAAATAGATAAGTATTAAATTTAATAACCCTATGGGAAGATTAACGTAAAATACCCACGGCCATGAATAGTTAGTTACTATCCAGCCGCCGATATAAGGGCCTATTGCCGGGCCGAGGACTATCGCAAGGCTGAATATCGCCATAGCCTTGCCCTGCTCTTTTTTTTCAAAATTTTCGGCAAGGTAGGTTTGGGACAAAGGTATAAGAGCGCCGCCGCCGACGCCCTGCAGGAGGCGGAAAAGAACTATGGAGTCTAAATTCCATGAAAGACCGCACAATACGGAACTTACGGTAAATAAAAAAACGGAAGATATGTAATAATTTTTTCTGCCGAAACGCGAACTGAAAAAACTGACGAGGGGCATTAAGATTACGCCTGAGAGCATATAACCCGTAACGACCCATGTAACCTGCTCTATCGAGGCATCCATTGCGCCCTGTATATAGGGCAGGGCTACGTTTACTACGCTCATATCCATACTGTAAAGCGTCGTGCTGGGAATTACCGCTAAAACTATCAGCCATTTATTTTTCAAATCCATGATGAATCACTTTACGATTTTTACGTATGGTTCTACCGATAATCCGGGATACAAAGGGGTTTTAGAATAAAATTTCCTTTTTAAATTAATTTTTACCGGAACCCTCTGTACTACTTTTATATAGTTTCCGGTCGCATTTTCCGGCGGAAGCAGGCTGAAAACGGAACCGGTCCCGGACTGAAAACTTGAAACGGTTCCATGAAAAACCGCATTAGGATAAGAATCTACCTTTATGATGACGGGAGCGCCTATTTTTATATTATCGATGTCAGATTCTTTAAAATTAGCCACTATCCATATTTTGCCGAGGTTTACTATATTTAAATATGGAATCCCGGGCATAACGTAACTTCCGACGTTTACGTTCTTTTTTGCGACATACCCGCCGCAGGGCGCGTAAACCACTGTTCTGTGCAGATTAATTTGGGCTATTTTATAGGCGGCGAGGGCGGATTTCGCAAAAAATGCTCTGGATTTTAATGCGGTTTTTAATTCCGCTATGCTTGCGGCAATCTGGGTAAGGCCTGCTTCGTCCGCGCCGACTTTAGCCTGCGTCATTCTGTATTTGGTAGCCATTTCGTCGAACATAAGTTTTGAAGCGGCTTTTCCTTTAAAAAGATTATAATATCTTATATAATTCTGACGGTCTAATTTTTCTAAAGCCTCGTCGGCTTTCAGCCGATATCTCGCTTTTGCAAGCGCGCTGTTCTGGACTAAAATAGAAATCGATATCTGTTTTATCTGTTTTTTACTGGCTTTAAAACCGGCAAGCGACCTGTTTACGTCCTGAATATAATCGGAACGGTCTATTTTAAAAAGCGGCTGTCCCTTTTTGACATACTGGTTTTCATTTATATAAACTTTTACGACTTTCCCTTTAACCTGGGGAGCTATAGGAACTATCGCACTGCTCCCGTCCACAAAAGCGTCGCTTGTCGTAACATGAGTGAATGAAAATTCAATGTTGTGGAGTTCGAAAATCGTTCCTATTATTAAAACGGCGATTATCGCGATTAAAACGTATTTCTTTTTTATTCTGTTTTTTTTGCCGTTGCCGCCGGTATTTTTATCGGCGCCATTATCTGCAGTAACGGTGTTTACGGCACCTTCATTTGTTTT
>JAJZYC010000114.1 GCA_021806125.1 bacterium | reverse complement strand
ATAAAATTCGTAACTATACTTGATTCTTATTTCATATTTGCTATAATGACATTAAGCATGACAAAAAGTAATCATAGTATTCAAAATTATAACATAACAAAAAAAGTAATAATCAAAAAACAAAATAATAACAAAATGAATCAACAATACTCAAAAAAGGAGACAAAATTATGGAATCAGAAGAAAAAGAAATCATGAACAAAATCCTAGAAAAAATCTCACAATATAATAAAACTATTCAAAAACCAAAATCAAAATAACACAAAAAGAAAAAATTATTATGAAAGAAAAAATCAAAATACAAGAAAGACTAAAAAAAGAAATATTCATAAACTGTAAAAAAGAAAACAGAAACCCCGACCAAGGAGAAATCGCAATTTTATCGAATATCGAAGAACAACAATTATCCGATAAATTAACGCCTAATTTAAATAAATTATTACAAGAAAAACATTAATTAAATTATTAAAATCATAAAAGGAACAACAAATATGAAAGTTAAAGAACTAATCGACATAGTCAATCACCCCATCCTTTCGGATGTGGCTTGAGCCGTGAGGTTCAAGAGTAATTGGTTGTCTAGGCACAGTATCGGATTCATAACCAATACTACGTTATTTGCGTGATGATACCCTGACGTAATGCCCAAGCGTCAGGCTCTATCGAGGCTCTGTAAACAGAGTTGAAAGACTCAGTCAACATCATTTAACAAAGCGCTTATAACATTGCCGATGGGCAATAACTTCCTTATGGAAGACTTACAGTAACTTTTTAGAGGTAAGAAATGGTAAAAGTAATTAGCAAGAACGGAAAACAGCTTATGCCGACTAAAAGATACGGCAAGGTAAGGCGTATGCTAAAAGAAGGCAAGGCGGTAATAGTATCGAAAAAGCCGTTTACTATCCGGTTATTATTCGACACTACCGAAATTGTCCAGCACGCAACCGTAGGCGTTGACCCCGGCGATACTACCGGATACGCAGTAGCGTTGGATAACGGTAAAATAGTAGAAAAAGGCGAAATCAGGTTAAGAACCGACATTAAATCTTTGCTTGCGGCAAGAAAAGTATTAAGACGTGGCAGAAGAAACAGAAATACCCGCTACCGCAAGGCAAAGTTCAATAACCGCAGGAGATATGCAGGATGGTTACCGCCGAGCATAGAACAAAAAGCAAGGCATATAGTTAATAAAATTAACGAACTCGTAAGTTATTATCCCGATTATACGTTAAAAGTAGAAATTAATAAATTCGATATGCAGAAACTTATTAATCCCGATGTATCCGGTGTTGAATATCAGCAAGGCTCTTTATACGGCTATGAAAACGCCAAACAGTTTTTACTCATAAGAGAAAACGGTAAATGCCAGCTTTGTCATAAAGGTTATAAAGAAAACGACGGCTGGCATATTCACCACATAATACCGAAAGCGGACGGCGGGACTAATAGACCCGATAATCTTGCATTATTACATAAAAGCTGTCATATAAAAGGACATAAGACAGGAATTTTATCACCAGTTGCCGTAAAACTCCGTCCTTTAGGGCAGAGATATAAGGCAATAAATTTTTAATTTAAAAACATTAATAAATAAAATGATTAAATCTCAGAGAATAACATCTAAATACTTCAATAAATCCAAGTTTGAGGATATTAAAAGTATTCTCAAGCAGATTGCTATTCATAAAAATATGCTGTCTTTGCATATTTTTAACAATAAAGCTTTACTTTTAAATAAAGAAGGTATTGATAAACTTAAATCGGATTATAAAATAATAAAAAACGATTATATATCGTCTTGGAATATTCAAAGAGAAATGCAGATGCTTATTGATAAATATCTAACGACTTTAAAGAAAATAACGCAGAATAGGCGTATTAGAATACAAAGCAAGATGATAATCGTTAAATATAAAGTAAATACTAAGTCTCACAAAAAAGGCGATACTAAAGAATTTGAAATAAAGTTTAAATCAACTAAATTATCAGGATTGGTAAAATATCTGGCGTATTTAGATTTTAATAAACCGTTAGAAGAACAGATATTTAACGAAAATATTCTATCTGTTTTGGAGTATTTTAAGGCAAAGCCTTATTTTAACAGGATTCTTAATTTATCCAAGCAAATTCAGGGTAATATTTTGTCTAAAGTTAAACTAAAAGAAATACCTGAATATTCATCGATAATGCTTTCAAGCAGCGTTAATACGGCTCATATATCGATAGATGATACAAATTCGTTATATAAGCATTGGTTTAACTTTAAAATGAAAAATATAAAAGATGAAAATGGTAATAGAGTTAAGAAATTTCTGAGACTACCTATTCAAATTAATAATAAATACCACAAAATTAAAGACTGGATAGGCAAAGAATTTGTTTTAAACCTTTCTTTAAAGCAGAATAAGGTTAACATATCTACTACGATAGAAGAACCGGAGCCTGTATTTAAGTCTTTTAATAAAGCCGAAGGATTAGACATTAACGTTAAACATAACTTTGCGGTATTATCCAACGGTAAAAATTTTGATTATGATGGAGAATTAGTAAAAGGAATTGCTAACGAATTATTAATGTTAGACAAAATAGGCATGCAAAACTTAAACGATAAGCAGTTAAAAAAGATGCAAAAGCTTTACCGCAAATTGCAATGGTATATATCGCTTGAGATACACCATATATTAGATTATTGCGAACAGAATAACATTACCGATTTGGTCGTTGAAAACCTGCTATTCAGAGATAGATTAGGCGTTATAAACGAAGAATTTAATATAAAATATAGCCGTCTTTTGAAATTATTGCGATTAAGCGACGTTAAGAATATGTTAAAACGTCAGGCGGAAAAAAGAGGTATTAGAATTCATATTACGCCGTCGCAATATTCAAGTATTACCTGCGAATGCGGCAGTATAGATAAAGATAATAGAACTACTCAAGAAATTTTCAAATGCAAAATTTGCGGACATAAAGAGAACGCCGATTTGCATTCTGCAAAGATGTTAAAGGATAGACTTTTCGCAAATGTTTTGCGGGAAGGATTGCATAACTTGGATGATTTCGGAAGACTAATTCCGAAAAAATTAAACAAGTATGCTATTAAATTAATGTTAGAAAAGAGGTTTGAATTGATATGTTCCTCTTAAATAAAAATCAAGAATCCCCTGCCTTTAGGAAGGGGAGTGTCAACAAAACTAAAAAAGCCTAAGCAGTTTATAGCCGCCGCAATGTATAACGCCGTAAGATATAAACTTATGGACAAATTTAAGGCTATTTACGGCGATAAAGTTGCATTTACCTACGGCTATCTTACTTCTATAAACAGGCGCAGTCTTGAATTAGAAAAAGAGCATTACAACGACGCCATAGCTATTACCGGCATAACAGAAGTAAAAAACAATATTATTCCTATAACGGTTATTAAGCAGGCAAGAAAAAAGAAACGCTCCCTACACGAAGCTACGGCAAGGAAAGGCAGAAAAGAGCCTAACGTCCATTCGGTCAGGAACGCTAAAAATACCAAAGAAATTACCGTAAACGGCAAGAAGTTTGCATTATGGGATAAAGTTAAGGTATGCGGTAAAAAGGGATATATTTCGGGATTTACCGGAAACGCCTGCTACGTTCAGGATATTAACGGTAATTATATAAAAATAGACGGTAAATCCTATAATCAGGTTGCCGCAGATAAAATAAAACATATAAGAAGAAATAACAATTGGATAACGGAAAAAATACCAGCGTAAAAAAAGACAATACCGCCCGCAAAAGGCATGCTTTTGCATATCCCCACCCTTACAGACGGGGACTTCTCGGCGGAGTAATTAAAAACAGATAAAAATAAAGATGAATAAAAACATGAGCGATATAAAATACGAACTCGTTTACGCGAACAAAAAAGATAAAAAAGAAATACTCGCCGAAACGGAAGAAACTAATAATATTTCTTTACAAACAGATAAAACATTTTATCCTGAAGAGCGTTCCTTATTCGAAGAAAATCAAAATAATTTTCTGATATCAGGAGATAATCTGCAAATTTTAAAAATCCTGTATCAAAATACGGAACCTCTCATTAAAAATAAAATTAAAGAAAAAGTAAAACTCGTATATATAGATCCGCCATTCGGGACAGGAATCAGATATAACGGCAATATGGGACAAAACGCATACAGCGCCGAAAAAAAAGACTCGGATTTCATAGAATTTATAAGAGAAAGAGTTATTTTATTAAAAGAACTCTTATCAAACAACGGTTTTATAATAATCAGACAGGCATATAATTTCGGACATTATATCAAAATAATATTAGACGAAACATTCGGAAAAGAAAATTTCGTAAACGAAATTATAATCAACAGAAAAAGACAAAGCATGGGAAGCCGGAATAAATTAGAAACTCAAACGGAAAGTTTATTCGTCTACGCAAAAGGAAACGGCGCAAAAATAAATACGGTATACAGAAAAAGATCTTCCGCCGATTTTAAATGGACGGGATTTTTAAAACAGGAAATAAGAAATCCCCGCAAAAGAGTTTTCTTCGGAAAAAAAATGATACCGCCGCCAAACCAACACTTTTCTCTGATACAGGAAAAGGTAAACACACTGTTAAACGATAATTTTTTAAGATTAAAATGCCGTGAATGTAATTCTATATACTACTACGATAAAAACGAAAAAAAGGATAAATTTATAGACTATATATTTAAATCGGGAACAAACAAATTTAAATATACGGACATAACGCCGGATATTCCCGTATACGGAGTAACAAAAATAGAAAACTGCCTATACTGCGGCAAAGATAACTTTAAAGTAGAATACCTGCCGTCGGATAATATTAAAATCAATAATATATGGTTAGATATTCCGTCGTATACGGATACTACCGGATATCCCACAGAAAACTCGGAAGCTTTATTGGAAAGAGCGATAAAACTATTTTCAAACGAAGGAGATTTGGTAATAGATATATTCGGGGGAAGCGGGACTACCGCCGTAACCGCGGAAAAACTCAACCGCAGATGGCTCTTATGCGATATCGGAAAATTCTCTGTTTATACGATACAAAAAAGATTATTAGATATC
>JAJZYC010000113.1 GCA_021806125.1 bacterium | reverse complement strand
TAAAGGTATTAGAAATAAAGATACGGAACTTTTTATCAAAGCTCTTGATTGCTATGATATGTATAACGATTTAAGTCTAATCGATTGTTTTATATGCGTAAAGTCTAAAAAACTTAAAATAGATATATTTAGTTTCGATAAAAAATTAAATCAAAAATGCAATAAATAATGCAACTTTAATCTTGCGAAAATTATTATTTTTTGAACTCAGTCTCCATTCGTAATAATTTTTATTAGTTGAAGGGAATTAAAGAAGCTGAAGCCGTTTTAATAGCAGAAAACGTGCGATTATTTATTATGAAAAAACTTCGTGAATTATTCGGGTAATAGCACCAGATTTAATAAATTATATTTATAAATTCCGTTTTGCTACTATATTGCTACCGCATTTTAAATATCATAAAATTTATTAATAATATCAATAACTTATAAATCAGGGTTTGTGATCCGTAATCAGCAGGTCGTAGGTTCGATTTCTATCGCCGGCTCCATTAAAATAAAGAATAAAAGGGTTCACCAGAAAGCGCTAGTCTTTACAACAAAATCTCAAAAATATTATATTAATTTCTCAATCTTAATCTCCACCTTTATATCCGCCTTCGCCTCTATGCTCTCCGTTATCGCCATGCCATCGGTTATCGCCATGCCATCCGGCAGGATGCCCGTAATAATAGGGGCCGCAATTCCAGCCGGCGCAGCATCCTGTTGCGAAAGATACGGTAAACATTATCATTGCTAATAGGATAGCGATTGTTGTTATCGATGCCGGTTTGTTTTTTAGATTTTTCGGTATTATTTTGATAGTCTTCAATTTTCTGCCCTCATTTATTGCCGTTATATTTATTTATATATATTTATACCACATAAATCTAAAAATAAAATATTAATTTTTTGGATTAAAAATAATATTTATAATCAAGGCTTTGATTCCGGAGTGGGAGGAGGGCGGCAAAGTGAACATAAACCGGCAGGATTGTCTTGTTGCGAGATAATCCAAAATAATATACAATATTAAAATATTTTTATACAGCGGAAAAACATAATAAAACTATTGCCTTATAATAACTTTAAACAGTTTTGAAGTAGGGGGTGGCAATATGTCCGATAAAATAAATAATATCTTTTCTTCTATTGCCGATGTTTATGATTTTTGGGGGCATCTGTTCAGTTTCGGGATTGACGGCATATGGCGCAAAATGGCTGCGGAAGAAGCTATATCAGATATAGACGGTTATAAAATACTGGATGTCGCTACCGGCACAGGCTCTATTGCTATAGATATCGCCAAGAAAGCAAAAAGAGCAAAAAAACGGGTTGAAATAGTGGGAGTAGATTTTAATTCAGATATGATAAAAATAGCCGAAGATAAAATCAAAAAGAAAAAAATAAAAAATATATGTTTTAAGATTGAAGACGCGATGGACCTAGGCGAACCGGGATGCGCATACGACGTAGTCACCGCAGGATTTTTATTAAGGAATGTTGACGATACGGAAGTTTTTGCCGAAGAACTTCGGAGGATTCTAAAAAAGAACGGTAAATTCATATTATTGGAAATGGGCAGGCCGCAGAATAAGCTTTTGAATATATTTTTCAAGTCGTATTTTTTTATTATAAGGCTCGTAGGTTCATTAATAGACGAAAAGGCTTATGACTGGCTGACATACAGCATATTGGCGTTTGACAGAAAAAAAATGATGGATATATTAAAAGATAAAGGATTTAAGGACCTGAAAATTAAAAATCTCCCCTTGCACGTAGGTTTTTTAATTACCGGAATAAAAAGCTGATAATAAATTTAATAATAAATATTCATAAAATAGAGATAAAAGATATTGACTTATGACTTTTAAGTCATTATAATAAAAATATAGCAATACTGCAATATGGGGTATTTTAAAATATTATGAAAAAAATTTTACTTTTCATCCTGTTTTTCTTGTTTTCGTTCTACTCGATAAATTTTTATCCGCTTAAAGCTTATTCGTTTTTCGCAAAATCAGCCAGGGTAGTTACGCTGAAAGAGGCATATATTCTTGCGGCACGGCACAACGACACTATAAAGGCTGCAAAAGAAAGCTATTACCAATCGACTCTTTTGAAATGGTCAGCAATAGGCATGGTTTTACCCGATATATCTCTTAAATATACCGACCAGAGAATGCATGTTAATTCCGCGCCTTCCACATTATCGTCTTCGAATATAATGAACAGCCTTTTTTCGTTCTTTTTTCCTAATTATGAATACAGTTTTACGTTAAACGAACCTATTTTTAATATAGGCGCGATTCCGGCTTATCTGTCTGCTCGGAATACCGAAAAATCCACCAAAATGGCTTTAAATAGCGTTTCCGCAGACACCCTGTATAACGTTGCGGTAGGTTATTATACGGTTTTGAATGATTTAAGTTTAATAAAAGCCGATACTAAGACTTTTAAGGAAGCAAAATCTCATCTTGAGCTTACCGAAGCTAAATTAAAAGCGGGTCTTGCCATAATTACCGACCTTCTTCAGGCAAAATCTCAGTTTTATGCCGCCAAACAGGAACTTATCAGTTCCAAAAATTCATTGAAAGCCGCAAAAGCCAATCTTGCGGCTCTTCTTGGAATAAGCAGGCGCTTCACTGTTGTTAAACCGCCTAAGCCGATTTTAAAAAAAGCGTTATTAAAAAAATACATAATTCTTGCCTATAAAAATAATCCAAACATAAAGTCGTTAAAATTTGCACAAAAATCGGCAGACGACGAAACAGGATATTACGAATCGCAGTATATACCAAGAATTGATTTTTCCGCTTCTTATAACGCGCTTTCCAATAGCCATTTTATTCCGCAGGGTTCGACAAATTACTGGACAGCCGGTGCCGTTCTGACAATGCCTTTGTTTCAAGGTGCGTCGAGAATTATATCCATCGAAAAGGCTCGTTCGGAAGCAAACAGGTCTATGTATAATACGGCTCAGGCCAAGCGCGATTTAAAGGCGCGGGTTATATCGGAATTATATAATGTCCGCAGTTTAAAATATGAAGTGAATACGCTTGAGCATGAAGAAAGATTTGCTTCTAAAAATTATATGCTTGTCGAAGAAGAATTTAAAGCTGGCGTGGCGACTAGCGTAGATGTGGTAACCGCGCTGGCGGAATTAATCAGGGCAAGGCATAATCTTCTTTCCGCAAAGCTAAGTTATTACGAATCCGTACTGGATTTAAAAAGGCTCATAGGCTCTTTCAAAAGGAAACTAATAAGTTTAACAGTGGATAAATTTAATTAAAATTATTTAATATTTGTTTTATAATAATTAACGGGTGATGTTTAATGAACGGGGAAAACGAAAAAACCGAAACTAAAACAGGCGGAAATGGCAACGGCTTGAACGATAGCAAATTTACGAGGAAAAACATTATTACCGCTTCTATCATACTCCTGCTGGCAATAATAGGAGGCATATTCGTTTTAAGGTGGTATCTTTTTGGGCTTACGCACGTTTATACGGAAGATGCGGAGGTTGACGGGCATATAGTTTCGGTAAGCACGATGGTTCCGGGTAATATTAAGGCTATTTATGTTCATAAAAACGAATCGGTAAAGAAAGACGAATTAATTGCAAAAATAAACGACTCCACTTATTATCCCGCTATGCTGCAGGCAAAAGCTAATTATAAGCTTGCAAAAGCAAAATTATTCAGCGCTGGCGGGAACGTTGCCCAGTTCATCGGGAATTCTTATAATTCTTTCTATCTGAATAGATTAGCTTATACTACAGCGCTATCAAATCTCCATAAAGCGGAATTATCGTATAAATTAGCTAAAAAGAATTATTTAAGGGGTCTTACGCTTATTAAAAAGGAATTCATAACCAAACAGCAGTTTGATACTTTGAGTACCCAGTATTTAATTTCTAAACAGGCGCTTATTTCCGCCGAATCGTCTTTAGGGACGGCAAGAAGAAATTATGTCGAATCAAGATACGTTAAAAGCGTTACATTTGCAAATAAAATGACGACGTTAATACCGTTAAAAAAAGCCGTTAAAGTTGCGCAAGCCGCATATAAAATTGCTCTTGCAAATTATAAAAATACGTTCATATATTCACCGATAACCGGCGTTGTCAGTGAAAAAATGTCTTATATAGGTGAATATGTTATGCCTGGAACCCCTATAGTTATGGAAAATAATCTGCGTAAAGTATGGGTAACGGCAAATGTCAAGGAAACGGTTGTAGGAAATATTAAAAAGGGAGACCCGGTTAAAATCGGCGTAGATTCTTTTCCGGGTAAAGTTTTTAAGGGAACTGTGGATTTTGTGGGTTCGGTCAGTACATCAAAATTTGCTTTAATCCCTACAAACAACCCTTCCGGAACGTTTACTAAAGTAACGCACAGGCTTCCGGTAAGAATTAAAATATTAAACGACGAAAAGCATATTTTGAAGCCGGGAATGATGGTTGAAGTTACTATAGATACCGCTAAAAGTTCAAATAATAAAAATAAATAACAGGGGAAATAAAAATGAATTTAAAAAGCAAATATAAAATGTTTTTATTTTATGCAATTATATTTGTATTGTTTTTATCGGTATATATTTTAAGTCCGGTATGTCCGAAAAACGCATATTCTTATAATAAAGGGCGGGGCAAATACTTTTTCCATTATTATAACTGCGACGATTGCCATTCAGTTAACGGGGTCGGCGGCAGTCTTGGGCCCTCGCTTTCTAATTACGGAAATATGGTGCCGGATTTTAATTGGACGGTGCAGCAGATTAAGCACCCGAATACCCATTTTAAAAGAGGAGATAAAATAAATATCCAGGGCAAAACATATTACGTTATTATGCCGTCTTATAACTATATACCTGAATATGAAATAAACGGGTTAGCTTCTTATCTGGAATCTTTAAAAAAATAAATACTCTTATTTAATTTCCGATGCGGGTGCTCCATTGTTTTTAACATTATAGCCGCCGGTATTCTGTACCTTCAATTCATTTCTAAACGCAATATTTGTCCACGGATAGGTTAAATCTATATCGTATTCCGCAAACTTCTTGGCTATCTCGAAGTTTATGTCGCTTATTATGAAATGCCTCCTTATGGGC
>JAJZYC010000112.1 GCA_021806125.1 bacterium | reverse complement strand
GAATGGAATACAAAGTCTGGACAGCCTTTACAGAAAGTCCAGGGAAGCGGGTTTCGGAAACGAGGTAAAAAGGCGTATAATTTTAGGGACTTTTGCTTTATCTGCAGGTTACTACGACGCTTATTACAAGAAAGCATCTTTAGTCAGAAAGCTCATCACTAATAATTACAAAGACGCATTCGGAAAAGTCGATATAATAATAGGCCCAACTTCGCCTACGCCGGCGTTTTTAATAGGTGAGAAGACGGCGGATCCTTTAAGCATGTATCTGTCGGATATTTACACGATTTCCGTTAATCTTGCGTATTTGCCGGGGTTAAGCATGCCTGTCGGCACCGTAAAAAATCCGTCGAAGCAAGGCGGCGTTCTTCCCGTAGGTTTGCAGGTTATATCGCCCTGGGCGACGGAAGACAGACTGCTTTCTTTTGCAAAAATCATAGAGGACGAAGTTAAGTTCAGGGAAAATGCCGGATTTAGAAAGCTGGATATTTAGTAAAAGCGCAAAGGTATAAAGCTGGACATATAGTAAAAGCACAGACGTGTAAGGATTGTATATAAGCATTAACAAAAAGCTCCCCTCCTTAAAAAGGAGGGGTGTCAGGCGTTAGCCTGACGGGGCGGTTTATAAAAAGGTATTAAAAAGGTATCGGATTTATTTTTTTAAATGAGGATTATAATATGAACAATAACGATTCATTCGAGGCGGTCATAGGCCTTGAAGTCCATTCACAGCTTTTAACTAAGACCAAAATGTTCTGCTCATGCCCCAATATTTTCGGCATGGAGCCCAATACGGCGGTATGTCCGGTCTGTCTTGCGCTTCCGGGAGCGCTTCCGGTAATAAATTTTGAAGGGGTAAAACTTGCGGTAAAGGCGGCGCTCGCTTTAAACATCGGTGTAAACAGGAAAAGCCTTTTTGCAAGAAAGAACTATTTCTATCCAGATTTACCTAAAGGCTATCAAATATCGCAGTATTTAGACCCTGTTTCTTCAAACGGCTATTTGAATATCGAAACCGGCGGCGGAGAAAAGAAAATAAGAATAAACAGGCTTCATATAGAAGAAGACGCCGGAAAATTAATTCATATAGGAAATCAGTCTTATGTGGATTTAAACAGAGCCGGCACCCCCCTTGTGGAAATAGTTTCCGAACCTGATATAAACTCGGCCTCGGAAGCCGCCGCTTATCTGAAAGCGCTTAGGGAAATACTCGTGTATCTTGGGGTTTCCGACGGAAATATGGAGGAAGGCAGTTTCAGGTGCGACGCTAACGTTTCCGTAAGGCGTAAAGGAGACCCTCAACTCGGGACTAGAGCCGAAGTTAAAAACGTAAATTCCTTTAAATTCGTCGAAAAAGCCATAGAATATGAAATAGAAAGACAGATAGACGTCGTTTTAAGCGGCGGGAAAGTTGTTCAGGAAACAAGGCTTTACGATTCTAAAGAAAATCTCACGAGGCCTATGAGGGGAAAAGAAGAGGCCCACGACTACAGGTATTTTGAGGAGCCGGATCTGCCGCCGCTGATATTATCCGAAGAGTTCATATCCGAAGTTAAAAATTCGCTTACGGAGCTTCCCGCAGTAAAAAGAGGCAGATACGTTTCTGAATATAAGCTGACGGAATACGATGCCGAAGTGCTTACTCAAGATAAAGACATATCGCATTATTTTGAAGTTCTAATAAAGGAAAACGGCGGCAGGGTCGAGATAAAAAAGTTGGCTAACTGGATTATAAACGAACTACTGTCGGAACTGAAAGCAAGGGAAGGAGAGGGAAGAAGCCTTATTAACGCCCAAGATTTTCTTGAGCTGATAACCGCGGTAGAATCCGGCAGCATTAACAGGAACACAGGTAAAATCGTGTTGGCGGAAATGCTTTCATCGGGAAAAAAAGCCGGAGAAGTTATAAAAGAAAAGAATCTTGCCCAGGTTTCGGACGACAAAGGCATCGAAGAAATAGTAAAACAGGCGATTAACGAAAATCAGAAAGAATTTGCCGACCTTATAGGCGGGAAAGATAAATTATTCGGCTTTTTTGTCGGAGAAGCGATGAAAAAAACTAAAGGCAAAGCCAATCCTAAAAAAGTGAACGAGATATTGCAAAAAAATATCGAGAATTATAAAAGCGGGAGGAGCTGATTTATGCCATATAAAGTTGCTATAATTATCGAAAAAGACGAACACGGTTATTACGCATATTGCCCTGAACTTAAAGGATGTCAGACGCAAGGCGATTCTTATGAAGAAGTAATAGACAATATTAAAGAAGCTATCGAGTTATATTTGGAAACATTGACCAAGGTTGAAAGAAAAAAATATTTAAGCAAAGAAATTCTTACCGCTTCTTTAGAGGTGAATGTTGCCTAAGCTTCCAAAATTAACGCCTGATGAAGCCGAATCCTTATTATTAAAAGCCGGATTTGAATTAATCAGGAGTAAGGGCAGCCATAGGATATATATAAAGAAAAATGTTAGGGTAGTTGTTCCGTTTCATTCAAATAAGATATTGCACCCGAAGATAGTTAAGCAAATAGTCGAAGCTGTCGATATAAATTTTTAAAGTTTTTATTATACGGAGGCATAAAGTGGCTTTTTATACCCTAAGATTAAGAGACGACGACGTCGTAGAAATGCTCGACCAGAGAAAACTTCCGCTCGAAATAATTTACGTCGAATTAAAAACTTATAAGGAAGTTTACGACGCAATAAAAGATATGATTGTAAGGGGCGCTCCCGCAATAGGTGTTTCCGCGGCTTTCGGTTTGTATTTAGGCGCAAAATCCCTCCTTGATTTACCGGAAGTAAACACTTGCGAAACGTTTAAAAATAAATTTTTAGATATAGCCGGTTTTATGTTCTCGGCAAGGCCGACCGCCGTCAATCTCGGCTGGGCGGTTGACAGGATTAAGGGGCTTGTAGAAACCGGAACCGATTTAAAAGAAATAGTAGGCCGCATAAGAGCCGAAGTTCTCAAGGTTTACGACGAAGACATAGAAATCAACAAAAATATGGGACGGTACGGAGCCGCGCTTTTGAAAGACGGTTTCAACGTTCTGACCCACTGCAACGCCGGAGCGTTAGCTACCGCCGGTTACGGTACCGCGCTGGGAGTAATAAGGGCGGCGGTTTCGCAAAATAAAAAAATATCGGTTATTTCGGACGAAACAAGGCCGTTTCTTCAGGGAGCGAGGCTTACGGCATGGGAACTGATGGAAGACGGGATACCCGTAACTCTTATCGCCGACAATTCCGCGGGGCTTTTAATGAGAAAAGGCAAAATCGACGCCGTAATAGTAGGCGCAGACAGAATAGCTTCTAACGGAGACGTCGCAAATAAAATAGGCACTTATCAGGTCGCCGTTCTGGCCAAGGAAAACAATATTCCGTTTTACGTAGCCGCCCCGCTTTCTACGATAGATATAAATCTTGAATCCGGCGATGAAATTCCTATTGAGGAACGGGATATGGAAGAGGTTCTCACGGTATTCGGCAAAAGGATTGCGCCGGAAAACGCAAAGGCTTTAAATTACGCTTTCGACGTTACTCCAAACAGATTCATATCCGCAATAATAACAGAAAAAGGCATTTTATACCAGGATTATAAAAAATCTATTGCGGACGCTTTCGGCAAATGATAATATAATAAAGCACATATGGACAATATATAAATATAAATACAAATCTAATTCTAAAAGAGAGAAAAATTATGAAAGGCAAAAAAGCAGCCGGCAAGAAAAGCGGCAGTCCTTTTGAAGGCTCAAAAGTATGGCTCGACGGTAAATTCGTCGATTATGAAGACGCCAAGGTTTCCGTAAACAGCCATTCCCTGCATTACGGTCTCGGCGCATTCGAAGGGATAAGATGCTATGAAATAAAAAAAGGGGGTTCTGCCGTTTTCAGACTCGACGAGCATATCGACAGGCTTTATAACTCCTGTCATATTCTCCAGATACCCGTTTCTTACGATAAGAAAGAAATTAAAAAAGCAATTATAGAAACAGTTAAAATAAATAAATTTAAAGAATGTTACATAAGACCTCTTATCTTCATAGGAGACGGAGGCGGACTCGGCATATTCATAAAAAATTACGATACTAGAGTGTCGATTTCCGCATGGTACTGGGGGGCATATCTGGGAGAGGAAGCCCTCAAAAACGGTATAAGAGCCAAAGTATCCTCTTACGCAAGGTTTCACGTAAATACCTTTATGGGCATGTCCAAATCTACCGGACAATATATAAATTCGATTCTTGCTAAAAAAGAGGCCGTTAACGCCGGTTACGACGAGGCTATAATGCTGGATACTTCCGGTTTTGTCTGCGAGGCGAGCGGCGAAAATATCTTCGTTTATTCCGGGGGTTATATTAAAACTCCGCCGCTGTCTTCCGTATTGCCCGGCATTACAAGGAACAGCGTTATCGAAGTTATGGAAAATGAAATGGGTTTAAAGATTAAAGAAGAAAGAGTAACCAGAGACGAACTTTATATCGCCGACGAGGTTTTTTTAACGGGAACCGCCGCCGAAGTCACTCCGGTGAGGGAAATAGACGACAGAAAAATCGGCATAGGAAAAGCCGGGAAGATTGCCCTTGAACTTCAGAAGACCTTTTTTAACATAGTGAAGGGCGGGAGTAAAAAATACGAAAAATGGCTTACGTACGTCCGCTAAAAAATAGAGGGTAATATATTGAAAATACTTTTAACGGGCGGGGCTGGATTTATCGGAAGCCACGTTGCGGACGAACTTATAGCGAAGGGAAACCGCGTCGTTATAATCGACAACCTTTCGACCGGGTTTGAATACAATATTAATCCCGAATCAAAATTCATAAAAGCCGATATTACCGATTTTAAAAAAATTGAAGAAATATTTGCGGAAGAATTGCCGGAAATAGTGTATCATTTTGCGGCACAGATAGACCTCAGAAAATCTGTTTCGGACCCTCTGTTCGATGCCCGTACCAATATTATGGGGACGTTAAATCTTATTAATCTTTCCAACGATATCAAGGTAAAGAAATTTATTTTTTCTTCTACGGGCGGCGCTATATACGGCGATACGGACGTCAGGCCTACTCCCGAAAACCACCCGGAATGGCCGCTGTCTCCTTACGGAATA
>JAJZYC010000111.1 GCA_021806125.1 bacterium | reverse complement strand
GATATATTTTCCAATGCCGCCTCGCTGAATTATTCCAGGAAAGACGATGCGGTAAGGCTTCTTCTGGAGCAGATAGTTTCCCCCGTTATGTGGAAAGATATTATCGTTAATATGGAAAAAATATCCGGGGTTTCTAAATTTATCGAGGTAGGACCATCTAATGTTTTGAGCGGATTAATTAAAAGGATAGATAAAAATGCGGATGTTCTGTCCGTAAATTCCGTTTCGGCTGTTAAGGAATTAGAAAGTTTGATGATTTAATAAAAAGGGGGCGGTTTATGTCTATTTACATTGAACTTACCGGTAAAACGGCTGTAGTTACAGGCGGTTCTTCGGGCATAGGGCTTTCTATATCTAAAGTTTTGCTTAACGCAGGTGCAAGAGTCGTAATAATCGATATAGACGAAAAAAGATTTTTAGGCGTCCAAGACGAAATAAAAAAGATTTCGCCGGAGTTTGATTTTTACGAAGCCGATATTAAAAATTCGGAAAAGATATCGGAAATTATTCAGAAAATAATATATAAAGAATCTAAAATCGATATTCTCGTAAATAATGCCGGTATAGTTAAAGACGGCCTTTTAATAAGGATGAGCGACGAAGACTGGTTGGACGTTATAAACGTAAACTTGAACGGGATGTTTTATATTACCAAGAACGTTTTAAAACACATGGTAAAAGCTAAATCGGGCAGAATAATAAGCATAGCCTCGGTTATAGGCGAAATAGGTAATACGGGGCAGGCAAATTACGCCGCATCAAAGGCGGGCATAATTGCCCTTACCAAATCCATAGCTAAAGAATATGCGGCGAGGGGTATTATTGCCAATGCTATTGCACCGGGCTTTATTAAAACGGTTATGACGGATAAGCTCCCCGAAGATATTAAAGATGCGATTAAGAAAAGTATTCCGCTTAATAAAATAGCCGAACCGGAGGAGATAGCCAATGCCGTTCTCTTTCTTTGTTCGGAACTTTCCGCCTATATTACGGGTTCGGTTTTAAACGTGAACGGCGGGATGTATATGTAATATGGGGCAGAATTGAATTCTGTCGCCGTAATATTAATAAGAGGAGGTGAAATAAATGTCCGTAGAAAACAAAGTTAAAGAAATAATTGTCGAACAGTTAGGGGTGACTCCCGATGAAGTTACAAACGAAGCTTCATTCGTAGAGGATCTCGGCGCTGATTCCTTAGATACCGTCGAATTAGTTATGGCGTTCGAAGAGGAATTCGGAATAGAAATATCCGATGAAGATGCCGAAAAAATTAAGACGGTTCAGGATGCGGTTTCATATATCGACGAACACACAAAATAATTTATTTATACCGGATTTTTTATTATGGAAAAAATTGATTGCAATAGAAGAGTCGTTATAACGGGCTATTCCATGATTACCGCCCTAGGCAACGATGCCGAAACGTCATGGAATAGAATGGTAAACGGGGAAAGCGGAGTAGGACCTATTACAAGGTTCGATACCGAAGGATATTCCACCAAGATAGCGGGTGAGGTAAAAGGGTTTGATCCGGAAAAATTCATAGAGAAAAAAGAAATAAAAAAAATGGATCAATTCATACATTATGCCCTTGCTTGCTCAAAAATGGCATTGGATATGTCCGGTCTTAAAATTACGGACGGCAACGCCCACAGGGTAGGCGTATGGATAGGAGCCGGCATCGGCGGGTTGATGACCATCGAAAAATATCATACTATGCTTTTAGAAGGAGGCCCTAAAAAGATTTCGCCGTTTTTTATACCGATGCTCTTGATAAATCTTGCTCCTGGACAGGTTTCTATTATGACCGGAGCCAAAGGTCCTAATGCCAGCACCGTTTCTGCCTGCTCTACCGGAACTAATTCCATAGGAGACGCTTATAAGATTATTGCCAGAGGAGACGCGGATGCTATGATAGCAGGGGGTGCGGAATCTACTGTGTCTCCTTTATGCATTTCTGGCTTTAACGCTATGAAAGCGCTTTCTACGAGAAACGACGAGCCGGCTAAGGCTTCAAGGCCTTTCGATAAAAACAGGGACGGCTTCGTAGTGAGCGAAGGCGCGGGTATCGTAATACTCGAAGAAATGAACAGCGCCGTTAAAAGAGGCGCAAAAATATATGCCGAAATAGTCGGATACGGCGTATCCTCGGATGCCTATCATTTATCCACGCCTGATCCTGAAGCTACGGGGGCATACTATAGCATGAAAAACGCAATCGAGGACGGCGGTTTAACGCCGGACAACATAGATTACGTTAATGCTCACGGTACATCCACATATTATAATGACTTGAATGAAACCAAGGCAATAAAACAGCTTTTCAAAGAAAAGGCGGAAAAGCTCAAGATAAGTTCTATTAAATCTATGCTCGGGCATGCGCTCGGGGCCGCGGGGGGCATAGAAGCGGTTGCGACCGTGTTGACCGTTAATACGGGCATTATGCCTCCGACTATTAATCTGGAAGAACCCGATCCTGAGTGCGATCTGGATTATGTTCCGAATACCGCGCAAAAAGGCGATATAAAGTATGCCATATCAAATTCTTTCGGGTTTGGCGGAACTAATGCAACACTGGTTTTTAAAAAATGGGAGGATTGAAAGTTCAATGATATATTTAGGTTCGGACCACGCCGGTTTTGAATTAAAGGAATCCATAAAAGAAGAGCTTGCAAAAAAGGGTATAAAGTATCTGGACCTAGGTACGGATTCTTTAAAAAGCGTGGATTATCCCGATTATGCCCTTAAAGTAGCGGAAAAAGTCAAGACGGACGAAGATAAAAATTCTTTCGGAATACTTGTCTGCGGAACAGGCATCGGCATGGATATAGCGGCAAACAAGGTTGACGGTATCAGAGCCGCCTTAGTCCACGATGAATATACCGCGGAGGTCGCAAAAGCGCATAATAACGCAAATATAATCACTATGGGCGGGAGAACGACGACCCCCACCGAAGCGGCAAGGTATATTGACAAGTTTATGTCGTCGCAATATGAGGACGGCAGACATGAAAATAGAATTTCCAAAATCAGTTCTATAGAGAAATTAAAAATATAACAGCAATTTATATTAATCAAGAAAAGGGTGAGATAAATTGAATTTTGAAGACTTGAAAGAGACGGACAGGGAAGTTTACGAGTTTATAGGAAAAGAGATTGACAGGCAGAGAAATTCTTTAGAGCTTATAGCTTCGGAAAATTTTGTTTCAAAAGCTGTTATGCAGGCGCAGGGTTCCGTTTTGACCAATAAATATGCCGAAGGGTATCCCAAAAAAAGATATTACGGGGGATGCGGTTTTATAGACGATATAGAACAGACGGCAATCGACAGAGTCAAAGAGATATTTAAAGCCGAATACGCAAATGTTCAGCCTCATTCCGGGTCACAGGCGAATATGGCTATATTTTATGCATTTTTAAAGCCGGGCGATACGGTTTTAGGCATGGATTTATCTCACGGAGGTCATTTAACCCATGGGAGTCCGGTAAATTTTTCGGGGAAATATTTTAATATAGTTCCGTATGGCGTAAATAAAACTACGGAGACCATCGATTATGACGAGTTGAGGAAAACGGCGCTGCAGAATAAGCCGAAGATTATAATAGCTGGAGCAAGCGCATATCCGAGGATTATAGATTTTAAAAAATTCAGGGATATCGCAGACGAAGCAGGATGCTATCTTATGGTAGATATGGCGCATATTGCCGGACTCGTAGCGGCGGACCTTCATCCAAGCCCTGTTCCTTATGCGGACTTTGTTACGACAACTACCCACAAGACGCTGAGGGGTCCTAGGGGTGGAATTATTCTTGCAAAGTCCAAATACGAGAAAGAATTGAATTCGGCAATATTCCCCGGAATTCAGGGCGGACCGCTGGAACATATAATTGCCGCAAAAGCCGTCGCTTTTAAAGAGGCGCTAAGCGAAAATTTTAAAAATTATCAGAGGCAGGTCGTGTTTAACGCCTCCGCGCTTGCAAATACCCTTAAAAATAACGGTTTTTCATTAATATCCGGAGGCACGGATAACCACCTTATGCTTGTAGATTTCAGAAAATCCGAAATGACGGGTAAACAGGCGGAAGCTTTATTGGACGAAGTAGGTATAACGGTAAATAAGAACAAGGTTCCTTTCGACGGCAGGTCTCCTTTCGTTACAAGCGGAATAAGAATTGGGACTCCGGCAGTTACTACAAGAGGCATGAAAGAAGGCGAAATGATAAAAATAGGCGAACTTATAATAGAAGTCCTGCAAAATCCCGACGACGAAACAATAAAAAACAGCATAAAAAAAGAAGTTAAACTTTTGTGCTCTAAATTTCCATTATATGAAAATATTTAACGTTTTATCAGTTTTATGAAGTGCCCTTTCTGCTTTAACGACGACGATAAAGTAGTCGATTCCAGAATATCGAAGGACGGCAGGTCAACTAAAAGAAAAAGGCAGTGCAACTTTTGCGGCAAAAGATTTACGACCATAGAAACGATTGTTTCGGCCTCACCTCTTATCATTAAAAAAGACGGAAGAAGAGAGTCGTTCGACAGGCAAAAACTCCTTAACGGTCTTATAAAAGCATGCGAAAAAAGACCCGTTCCCTACAACAATATCGAAGAAATAGTCCAATCTATAGAAAAGTGGATTGAAGAAACAAATTTAAAAGAGATAAAAAGCGAAGAGATTGGAAAGCATGTCCTCGATAAATTAAAAAATACCGACGCGATTAGTTATGTCCGCTTTGCTTCGGTTTATCTTTCCTTTAAAGATATAAACGAGCTTTACGAAAACGTGTCGGAACTTATTAAAAAGCAATCGTGAACTACTCCCGCCCTTATGGACGGGGCTTCTCTAAGTAAATCTGGATTCCTGCTTACGCAGGAATGACAATGCGGGGATTGAGGTTTTAACCCAAAAGTTGTCATTCCCGCGAAAGCGGGAATCCAGAATTTATAATATATTTAAGCAATTTTAATAGTTTCTAACGGTGAGTTAAGGTATTTATATTATATGGATAAAAAAGGCAATAATTCGGATAGATATTTTATATCTAAAACTCTAAAACTTGCGGAAAAGGGCATAGGAACGACTTCTCCCAATCCTATGGTAGGAGCTTTAGTAGTCAAAG
>JAJZYC010000110.1 GCA_021806125.1 bacterium | reverse complement strand
AAGCCCTACACCGGGGAATTTTCGCTCGGAGCCGCCGGCTTTTATATTAAAAACGGCAAAATAGACTTTCCCGTTAAAGGGATAGTATTGAGCGGAAACCTTATGCAGTTGTTTAACGGCATAATAAAAATAGCGGACGACATACGCTATTTCGGCTCTACGGGTTCGCCATCCATATTATTCGAAAATGTTCAGGTTTCGGGAAAATAAAAGGATAACTATTAAGCAATTCTGGATTCCCGCTTTCGCGGGAATGACGCATACATGGTAAAATAGCAAATTTCTTAAATGTCATTCCCGCGAAAGCGGGAATCCAGAAAATAAAATTTCTAAGTTTAGGATTAAAATATAAAATAAACGGAGCGTATTCACATTGGTAGTTAAATTATTAAAAAGTATTTTCGGAACTAGTAACCAGAGGGAGATTGCAAGGCTTAAACCTATAGCCGCCCAAATAAATTCTTTAGAATCTAAATATTCCGGACTTGGGAACGATGAAATCAAGGGGATGGCAGATAAGTTCAGAGACGAACTTAAAGGGCTTTCCCAGGCGGAACAGGACAAAAAATTGAACGTTCTTCTTCCCGACGCTTTTGCCGTCGCGCGAGAAGGCATCAAAAGAGCCCTTAATATGCGCCCGTTCGACGTTCAGCTTATCGGCGGAATGGTTCTTCATTCCGGAAAGATTGCCGAGATGGCTACCGGTGAAGGAAAAACGCTCGTCGCCGTTCTGCCCGCCTATCTTAACAGTCTGACCGGCAGGGGCGTACACGTTATTACCGTAAACGACTATCTTGCCAAGAGGGATTCCGAATGGATGGGCAAGGCGTATAACCTCTTAGGTCTTTCCGTGGGCGTTATAACTAACGATTTAGACGACTCCGAAAGAAAAAAGGCTTATAACTGCGACGTAACATACGGAACCAATAACGAATTCGGTTTCGATTATTTAAGGGACAATATGAAATTTTCCTTAGACGATTATGTCCAGAAAGAATTAAACTACGCAATAATAGACGAAGTAGATTCGGTGCTGATAGACGAAGCTAGAACTCCGCTCATAATTTCCGGCGAATCCGACGAAACTACCGAGTTGTATTATAAAGCCGACACTGCCGTAGGTTTTTTAAAAAAAGATTTGGATTACACGGTGGACGAAAAATTAAAAACCGCTATATTAACCGAAGAAGGCATCGAAAAAATAGAAAAAGCAATGAATATAAAAAATATTTACGACCCCAGGCACTTAGACCAGCTTCATGCCGTAAATCAGTCTTTGCGGGCGCATGCGTGCTATTTCAGGGACGTAGATTATTTAGTTCAGGATAATCAAGTCGTTATAGTTGACGAATTTACGGGACGCCTTATGAACGGCAGGCGTTACGGAGAAGGACTGCACCAGGCTCTCGAAGCCAAAGAACGGCTTAAGGTCGAGGGCGAAAACCAGACTTTAGCGACCGTTACGTTTCAGAATTTCTTCAGAATGTATAACAAGCTTGCCGGCATGACGGGAACGGCCGATACGGAAGCCGAAGAATTCAAAAAGATATATAATCTCGACGTAGCGGTCATACCGACCAATAAGCCGATGATAAGAAAAGACTATACGGATCTGGTATTTGCCACAGAAGCGGAAAAATTCGACGCGGTGTCCGAAGAAATTATAGAAAAATATAAGTCCGGACAGCCGGTACTGGTAGGTACTGTTTCCGTTGAAAAATCCGAAAGGCTCAGCGCTATTTTAAAGAAAAAAGGGATACCGCATTCAGTCCTGAACGCAAAAAACCACGCAAAAGAAGCTCATATTATAGCAAACGCCGGACAGAAGAAATCCGTTACCATATCCACTAATATGGCGGGAAGAGGCACCGACATAGTTCTGGGGGAAGGAGTTAAAGACCTTGGAGGGCTTCACGTAATAGGAACGGAAAGGCACGAATCGAGGCGCATAGACAATCAGCTTAGGGGCAGGTCCGGCAGGCAGGGCGACGTGGGTTCTTCCAGATTTTATGTTTCGCTGGAAGACGACCTTATGAGAATATTCGGTTCGGAAAGGCTTGCGCCGTTTTTGGAAAGGCTTGGGTTAAAAGACGGCCAGGCTATCGAACATACGATGATATCCAAGGCTATTGAAAACGCCCAGAAAAAAGTCGAAGGCCATAATTTCGACATCAGGAAAAATCTCATCGATTACGACAACGTTATGAATAAACAGAGGGAGCTTATATATTCGTATAGAAGAAGAATATTGCAGATAAGCGAACTTCCTGAGATTTACGACGACATTCTATTCGATATCGAATCTTTATTGGAATCGTATTTCGAAAGCTACGTTCCGGAAAAATCGCACAACGAAAACTGGGACATAGAAGGACTTTTGGAAGTCGCAAGGGTAAGCCTTTCGATAGATATAATTTCCATGCCGGCGGAAATATTAGGCTTAAATACGACAGGGGTTCCGTATGAAGCAAAAAAAAATGCGGTCGTCGCGGCTTTAAAAAAATTGCCGAGGAACGAGCTTTTTAATACTTTTTCGGATTTAGTAAAGAAAAGCATAGATGCTAAAATAGCGTTATTTCCTCAGGAAGAAAAGGTCGATATAATTAAGGCGCTGTATCTCCAGGCGGTTGACAGCCTCTGGAAGGATGCCCTTACTTCCTTAGACGCTCTTAAAGAGGGCATAGGGCTGAGGGGTTACGCACAGGTAAATCCTTTAATAGAATATCAGAAAGAGGCTTACGGCTTGTTCATAAATATGCAGTTCAGAATGAAAGAGGAAGCGTTAAATTCTATTTCGACAGTTCAATTCGAGGGCAGCGTAAATGCCGGAGACATACTGGCGGGCGCCGGCCTTCTTTCGGATAATTTCGTCATGACTCACGACGAAATAAATTTTGGAACGGAAGAGAAGCAAAAACCGATAGTTAAACCTAAAAAAATAGGAAGAAACGAGCCCTGTCCATGCGGCAGCGGCAAAAAATATAAAAATTGCCATGGAAAAAATCAATAATTTTTTATTTTCGGGTAAGTCCTGCGGATTAAAAAAAAATAAAGATTTAGACGTCGGACTAATGTTTTCCGAAATCCCGCTCAGGGTCAGCGCCGTTTTTACCCGCAATAAAGTCAAGGCGGCGCCGGTTATTATATCTAAAAAACATTCTAAAAATATTATAAGGGCGTTAATCGTAAATTCCGGAAACGCAAACGCATGCAATGGCAAATACGGCATATCGGACGCCAAAAAAGTCGTGGAAGCGGTTTCAAAGGAAACCGGAGCCGCCGCATGCAATATTTTTATATGCTCCACCGGCGTAATAGGCGAAAGGCTTAATGTCCCGCTAATAGAACGGGCGGTCCCTGAATTATTTAATACCGCAGATAAAAGCGGGTTTCGCGATTTTGCAAAATCCATTACGACTACCGATACTTTTACTAAGACGGCATCTAGAAACGTAACGCTTAACGGGGTAAAATACTCGATAATCGGAACGGCTAAAGGGTCGGGCATGATAATGCCTAATATGGCTACTATGCTTGCATTTATATTTTCGGACATACCTTTAAAAAAGGAAACTGCAGACGAAATGTTTAAGGATTGCGTCGAGAAATCCTTTAATTCTATTACGGTTGACGGCGATACTTCGACCAACGATACCGCCGCTTTTTTTTATCCAGATACCGCAGGCGCGGCGGAAAAGGGCACGGATGCGGATTATAAAAAGGTAAAAAACGCCCTTTCCGAGGTATGCTTAGAGCTTGCCGAAATGATAGTGAAAGACGGGGAAGGCGCTACTAAGTTTATAAAAATTACGGTTATGAATGCCCATACCGAATCCGGCGCAAAAAAGACCGCACTTACCGTAGCTAATTCTCCGCTGTTTAAAACTATGCTCACCGGAGAAGACCTTAACTGGGGCAGAATAATGGCGGCCGTAGGAAGGTCGTCGGTTCCGCTCGAACCGGAAAAAATAGATATTTATATAAACGATAAATTAATCGTCCAAAACTCTTCGGTTTACAAAGGGCTGAGCAAAGCAGAGGAAAAAACGGTTTTATCTCCTAAAGAAATAGATTTTAAAATAGACCTGAAATGCGGCAAGAAAAAATGGACGGTTTTAACTTGCAATCTTACCAAGGAATATATAGACATAAACGCTTCTTACAGAAGCTAAAATTTTGTGCATAAAATTGGCTATTTATGAAAATACCCGTCTTATACTACCATAAAATAGATTACCCTAAAAAAGACGCGGTATATAAAGGGCTTTACGTTACCCCTAAACAGTTTAAAACGCAGATAGCCATGTTGAAATTTTTGGGTTACGACACAGTAAGTCCGAATGAGATTTTATCTTTCGTCAAAGGACATAAAATATCCGCAAAAAAACCTTTGCTTATAACTTTCGACGACGGATACGAAAATAATTATTTAAACGCTTATCCGGTACTTAAAGCCGCGGGTTTTACTTCTTTAATATTTATAAGCACAGGTTTTATAGGAAAAAAAAATATCGTTTCCGACGAAAGGGAAAAAGTAAGGGAGGATTTTTTAAATAAAAGCGAAATTAAAGATATGTTTAAAGACGGTTTTTTTATGGGTTCCCACGGAATAAACCATTATTATTTGGACCGTCTCGAAGAAGGCGTCTTGCTCGGCGAACTTATCGCGTCCAAAGCTTATCTCGAAAATATTATTAACGCTCCGGTAGATTTTTTCTCCTATCCTTTCGGCGCTTATAACCCTAATGTTATGAGGGCGGTTAAAAAAACCGGCTATCTTGGGGCGTTTACGACGGCAAGGGGCAAGGTTGGCGTAGGGGATAATTCCTACGAATTAAAAAGGATTCCGGTTAACGGATATAATAACATTTTTAATTTTCTGTATAAAATAATTTTCTTGCAATAAATGCGTAAAAATGATAAAAAGATAAGTTAAAATTAACCAAATTCGTACCCGCTTTTTAATTTGTGCTTGAAGTGCAGTATCTAATTTATTATGGGGCGGGGAGAAAAAAGCGCAAAGGAGGCTAAAATGCCGTTTAACGTTACAATTAAGCAGTTGCTGGAAGCAGGCGTCCATTTCGGACACCAGACCAAAAGATGGAATCCCAAGATGAAACCCTATATATACGGGGCAAGAAACGGGGTCC
>JAJZYC010000109.1 GCA_021806125.1 bacterium | reverse complement strand
CCTTATTAATAACGTATTGACGTTTGCTTATGCCGTTTATATTCTTGGCGATAATTCTAATTTAGAATACTTTCTATCTTTAGGTACGGAAAATTCTAAAGGCACGATGCCTTTTCAGGTTTCCGGAGCAGTTAAAAATCCCGGAATTTTTGAATTGCCCTTCGGCGTTACCTTGAGAGAACTTTTAAAGCTTGCAGAAGCGGACGAAAATGCCGAAACGGTTCAGATAGGCGGACCGCTCGGCGCTTATTTCCCGTTAAGCGATGAGTTTCTCGATTTAAATCTTTCTTATGAAGGCGTATCGGAAAAAGGAGGACTGCTGGGCCACGGAGGCATCGTAGTTTTTAACGACGGGACGGATATGAAATACAGGCTTTTAAGCTCTTTAGATTTTTTTATAGACGAATCCTGCGGCAAATGCGCCCCCTGCAGAATAGGAACGGTGAGGCTCAAAGAGCTCTTCGAAAGGATTTTGAAAAAACAGAATATTGAAGAAAATTTAAAAATAATAGACGAGATTCTTGAATCCATGAAATATTTATCCTTATGCGGTTTTGGAGCAGGCGTTTATATGCCGGTAAGAAGCCTCTTGGCTTATTATAAAAATGAAATTGTAGAAGCCTGAAAAAACTATTTATTAAAATTAAAAATGAACGGCGAAAAAGAAAACGATTCCGAAAAAATAACGATAGAAATCGACGGCAATATCTTTAACGTCGATAAAGGAGTTACTGTACTGCAGGCGGCCCGGCAAAACGGCATTTATATTCCGGCGCTTTGCGATTACAAGGATTTGATTCCTTACGGCTCTTGCAGGCTTTGCGGCGTTATAGCCGAAGGAAGGAAGGGATATTTGCCGTCGTGTTCCTTATATGCCGAAAGCGGCATGAAAATAAAAACCGTTTCGGATGAACTTTTTTCTTTGAAAAAAACCTTAATAGAGTTATATCTTTCCGACCATCCGAACGACTGCCTTACCTGCTCAAAAAACGGGATATGCGAACTTCAATCCGCGGCTTCTTATTTCGGTTTAAGCGGCATAAGGTTCAGGGGAAAAAGCCATTTAAATCTGCCGGTTGACGATTCCAATCCTTATTTTTTATTCGACCCGAAAAGATGCATAGTCTGCGCAAGATGCGTCAGGGCATGCGCAGAAATTCAGGGTAATTTTGCCCTTACGGTTGCGGGAAGAGGTTTTAATTCCGTAATAAAAGCAGGCTGGGGCAAAGAAAACAGCTTTTTCAACTCCGAATGCGTTTCCTGCGGCGCCTGCATAAAAGCCTGTCCTACCGGGGCGCTTATAGAAAAAGGCGTTGCTGATTACGGCAAACCTTTTAAGACGACAAGAACGACCTGCGGCTACTGCGGAGTAGGATGTTCTTTTAACGTAGAAACAAAAGGAGATAACATTATAAGGGCGGTTCCCGTTGACGGAAGCCTGTCTAATTACGGACGCTCCTGTATTAAAGGCAGATTTTCGTTCGGATATGCTAAAAGCGGCGAGAGGCTTAAACATCCACTTATAAGGGAAAATCTTGGTTTGCCGTTCAGGCAGGTTTCATGGGAAGAAGCTTTTGGTTTTATTGCGAATAGATTTAAAAAAATTCAAAAAGACTACGGAATTAATGCGCTCGGCGCAATAAGTTCTTCAAGGTGCACGAACGAAGAAAATTATTTAATGCAGAAATTAGTAAGAGCCGTTTTTCGCAACAATAACATAGATACTTGCGCAAGGGTCTGCCATCAACCCACGGGTTACGGCCTTGGGGTTGCGTTTGGTGCCGGAGCTGGAACGCAGGATTTAAGTTCGCTGTTTAAATCCGACGTAATAATGGTTATAGGTTCAAATCCTACCGAAGCTCATCCGGTAGTAGGTTCTTTTATCAGAAAAGCGGCGCGTAACGGGGCAGGGCTTATAGTTATAGACCCCAGAAAAACCGAGGTTGCAAAGTCGCCCCATATAGCCGCGCGTTATCATTTAAGGCCGCTTCCCGGCACTAACGTAATACTGCTTAATGCAATGGCTCATTATATTTTAAAAGAAAATTTAATTAAAAAAGATTTTATAAAAACGAGATGCGATGAAGAATCTTTCAGGTTATGGGAGAATTTTATACTGAATGAATCGAACTCGCCGAATACGGCGTCGAAAATAAGCGGCGTTCCAAAGGAAGATATAGAGGGCGCCGCCCGCCTGTATGCCAAAGCAGTCAATGCTTCGATATTTTACGGTCTAGGCGTAACCGAACATTTGCAGGGTTCTACTGGCGTTCTTGCAATTGCGAATTTGGCTATGTCTTCGGGAAATATCGGCAGAAAAGGCGTCGGCGTCAGTCCGCTCAGGGGGCAGAACAACGTTCAGGGTGCGGCGGATATGGGTGCGGAACCTTCTTCACTGCCCGGCTATAGACATATTTCCGATGAAAAATCGAGGGCGGTATTTGAAAAAATATGGAGCGTAAAATTAGACGGAGTCCCCGGTATGAGGCTTCCGGACATGTTAAGGGGCGGATTAGACGGCAGATTTAAAGGAATATATATTATGGGCGAAGATATAGTCCAAACAGACCCCGACTCTAACAGGATTATAGAATCTTTAAGCAATATGGAAACGGTAGTCGTCCACGATTTATTTAAAACGTCAACTGCGGAATACTCGCATGTTTTACTTCCGGGTTCGTCTTTTTTGGAAAAAGACGGGACTTTTACAAACTGGGAAAGACGGGTACAGAGAGTAAGAAAGGTTCTAGACCCCGCCGCAGGTTTGCAGGACTGGCAGATAATCGCCGGGCTCTCCGATGCTATGGGTTACGGGATGCATTACGGACATCCTTCCGAAATAATGGATGAAATTGCTCTAACTACGCCGCAGTTTTCTGGGCTAAGCTATGATTTATTAGATAAAAAAGATTCGGCGCAGTGGCCGGTTAATCCCGAAAATCCGGACGGTACGCCGATTCTCCATAAAGATAAATTTGTCCGCGGCAGAGGCAGATTTACGATTACTAAATTTATAGGTTCCAAAGATTCTATATCGGAAGAATACCCTTTTATTTTAACGACCGTAAGAAATCTTTACCAGTATAACTGTTCGAATAATACCCGAAAAAGTTTTAACAGCATGTGGTACGGACGCGATATTTTGGAAATTTCCAAAGAAGATGCGGAAAAGCTGTCTATCGCAGACGGCGGTCTCGTGACGGTCAAAAGCAAAAAGGGTTCGGTTACGCTTAACGCAAAAATCGGCGAAAGGGTTATGAGAGGCGTAGTCGCAACTACTTTTCATTTTCCGGAGCTTAAAACCAACGTTTTAACGAGCGAATATGCGGACTGGTCAACGGAAACTCCGGAATATAAAGTGACGGCGGTTTCTATAAGCAAAGCCGACGCGCCTTTTGCTTCAAGAGAGTTTAAACCGTTATTTCAAGGAAACGAAGAAATTAAATCGATTTTTTTGGATATTTGCAGGATTTTTTCGCCGTATCCGCCGGATGCGGCGGCGGAAGAGATTCAAAGCCACATTAACAAATACTGGGAACCGTTTTTACGCATAAAATTGTTTGAAATTTACGGCGCCGGCGAAAATAATTTTAAAACCGTTATAAAAAAAGTTATAGAAAACTTATAATAAATAAATTATTTATTATTTAATTAATATGAAATAAAATAACGGCAGGCAAAGCAGTTCGTTCAATAAAAATAATTTAACTGACCATTTATGCAGGCTGTTAAATTGTTTTCTTTTCATGTCGTCTTTCGGCGTTTCGTCTATAGAACCCATCTGTTTTTTAAGGCCGTTCATCTTTTTGGAAACGAAATTTTCCGAAAATAACAGCAGAATTAGTATTATTAAAGGAAGAATAAAAATACTTAAAACTGCGGCGCGGTTTAAATATAAAATATACCCCGCAATTACCATTAAAACCTGAGTAATATATCCGAGTGTCGAAAATTTATGAAGCAAAGCCCCTACCATGTTTCCCGCTTCGTTTCTGGAATACAGCGTTTTAAAGATATAGGGCGCCGCTATATATCCTATGAATATGCTTGAACCGAAGAAAATCGACAAACATATTAAATAAACATACACAAAGATATTTAAATACATTTAGTTTTCTCCGAAAAAATTTATTATACCATATAAATAAAATTGCCGGTATTACGCACAACAGCTAAGTTTGCTTATATCTATTTTTTTCATAAATACCTCCAATATAAAACATAATTAAATTAATTCAGCTCTGGAGCTTTAAAATATCTAAAATCGGACATCCTGGATTGTTCTTTTTTTCTTCACATAACGATATAAGATTTAAAAGCTCTTTTCGCATAATCTTCAATGAATTAAGCTTCTTGTCTATCTCATATACTTTTTTTTCGGCCAACATTTTCACTTTAGAGCACGTATTGTTTTTATTGTTTTCTAACGAAAAAATTTCGGAAATCTGCTTTAAGGAAAAACCGATTTCTTTTGCATGTTTTATGAAACGCAAGACATCCGCAGCCTTTTCGGAATATATCCTGTACCCCGCATCATTAGTATCGGGTTTATCGATTAAACCTATGCGCTCGTAATACCTTATGGTTTGGGTATTTAAATTAACTGCTTTGGCTAACTGTCCTATAGTCATATTTTAATCTTAACCTCTTCTTAATACTATATTATAAACCTTATAGTTAAGTATAATGCAAGCTATTTTTAATGGATAGAAAATAGACATATCATATTTTCTATCCTGAAAGAATTAATAATAGATATATATAACACTATAATTAAACGAACAGAGCCATATAAAGTATAAAAATCATCTATTGACAATATAAAATAAAAAGTCATATAATGAATATATGAATTATAATTCATATATTCATTATTCTTTAATTTTTAATAATAGTATAAATTTATGACAAAGGATGAATTGGTGCTCAAAAATTTTTTTAAACTGCTCGGTGACGAAAGCAAATTTAAAATAATTTCCGAATTGAAAAACGGAGAAAAATGCGTATGCGTTATTTATAGAGCGCTTGATCTTGACCAGACTTTAGTTTCGCATCATTTGTCGGCTTTAAAAAAAGCAGGGTTAATCGACGGAAGGAAATCGGGGAAGTGGGTTTATTATTCTCTCAACAGGGAAGCATTTAAAGAACTCGAAAATCT
>JAJZYC010000108.1 GCA_021806125.1 bacterium | reverse complement strand
CCTGTTTGCCTTATACGTATAAAAGGCCGTAAAAAGAGAAGTTACGGTAATTAAAGACATTAATATTATTACGACCTTAAGCGTCGTATTCTGGGATTCGAGGTCGCCCCATATTTCGTAAAACAGCCTCCCGTTTCTTTTTTTATATCCGTCTTTGCAGTTAAACAGTTCGGGCATACCTAATTTAAATCCTCTATTTTATTAATTTTTATAAATCGAGACCGTTAAGAGCCTTAGGCAAGGCCGGCTCCTGCGGCTTTAGCCTTGACCATTTTTATTTTTTCGTGTGCTTCTCCGCTTATGCCGTCGAATAATTTGCCGACCAGAAACGGAACGGAAACGTTTATAACCATCATAATTATAAAAACCGTTATAACTTCGGCGAACGTAAACATCCCTAAAATGTTTCCTATGCCAGTTCCGGTAGAAGGCATATCCGCAGATTCCATTTTGCTTAAAACAGTAAAGAAAATAAGCTGTTCGAGCGCCGCCATTACGCCCCAGAACGATATTTCGACGAACATTTTAAACCACTTGGCGAATATGCCCCTCGTGTAAGGTATTGTTTCAAAACCGAGTATTATAGGGCACAAAGAAAACAGCAGTCCCAGAAATACGAGCTGGACTAATGCCATAAAAAGCTGTATCGCCAAATATAAAATATTAAACAAAAACCATATTATGCCCATAAGAACGGCCCCCGTCAAAGCATGAACCGCGCCTGCCAGCCACGAAACCGGATTCAGATTCCATCCTCCGTGAACCGACGAGGTCCCGTTGGAAGAAACGGTAGGAATGGAAACGGAGTGAAGGCTGGCCGAAATAGAAGAAACTATCTGCGATACGGACTGCCCTATGCCGAAAATGTTTTGATTTATAAGATAGAGTTGTATTTTGTCGGCTAAAGTCAATATCAGCTGGGCAAAATTGGACTGTCCGGTCTGCTTCCAAGAAAGGAAACCGACAGCTATTAAAGCCGTCCTTAAAAATAATCCGTAATAATTAAAAACGGCGCCTGTTAATTCGGCACGGTATCCTTCAAAAAAAGACAAAACTATGCCGAGTGCGAATAAAAAATAAAACATATACGTAACAAAACTGCTCAATCCGGAATCCTGGTCGAGCGCCGGAGGAATCGAATCTATGGAAAGCATGCTTAAATCTTCTCCGTTGTTCAGCTTTGAAATAGACATAGCGGATTTGTCGGCTGCGCCGGTAGAAGCCGAAGACGAAGCGGTACTGCCGGAGCTTGCCGACGCCGGAGGGTTAAAACCTGAAGCGGCGCAAACGGTTCTTGCTGAAATAAAGCCGATAAGCAGAAAAAATATAAAACCGTAAATTAATAAAGTATATGGCAAATACTTTATGATATGCTTTAAATATATCAACATAAGTAATCGTATTTAATTAATATTATATATTATAAGTTTTATGTATCCCTATATAGTGGTTTTGCCGTAAAAATTCATATCAGGCTCCGAATTAGTCTGGGGCAAAATTACCGCGCCGTCATGTTCTTTTTTTATTTCTTCAGACGATTTAGCCAGCTCTATCTGTTTCAGCTGGCTTTCCATATAGCCTAAATTTTTTAAATTTGCGGCGCTTTCCTCCGCCATAATAGTTAAAATAGAACTCTGGTAAGCATAATAATTGGTGCTGTTTTTTAGTGCATTTCCCGAAATTTCATTCATAAATTCCGAACCTTCGAGCTCCGCCTTATGAGCCCTTGCCGCAGACAGTCCGGCATTATAAAGACCGGAGGATGCAGTATCGCCTAAAAGCCCGCCAACGTTATCGGTGCATCCGCCAATCGGATTTCCGTTTCCGTCGAAATAATAACCGCCCTCTAACGAAGAACAGTTAATAGTTTCGGTCGCGGCGCCGGAATTTCCGCCTGAATTAAAAATATCTTCTTCCGAAAATATTGAAGAACCGTTTTCGAGGGCCGATTTATTTAAGACTCCAGATGCAGAAGAAGAACTTCCCGAAATAAAAGCCTGAGGATTAAAAGTTTCTCCCGCCGCATTAAGGTTTGCGTATTCGGAAGATTCGATATTAATACCGGAATTAAGAGCGGATATAAGGCTTTGAGCGGAATTGACGTTAACGTCGCTTTCGGTCAAATCCTGAGGAATGTGATTGAAAGCCGAGTTAATTTGATTATTAAGGTTATTTACGCTGCCGACGGCGTTTTCGACCGAATTGACTAAATGCTCTAACTTATCGAAGTTAATGACTATATTCTGGTATTCTTCCTGCATATTAGAAACGTCCGCCGTCAGTTTATCTACGGTAGCCATAGCTTCCGAAAGCCCAGGGCCAGGATTGAAAAGAGGTCCGCCGCCTGCGCCTGGAGCATATCCTAAAGTTCCGGCAAGCCCCTGCAAGGCCGAAAACGCGCCGCTTGCGGCGGTTTCGACCGACTGGATCTGGCCGGATATCGCGCTTATATCCGGGAGAGGAAGAGCAAGCCCGTAAGATACGCCGGCCATATAAGCGGAAACGACAAATACGGCTGCAGCCGACGACAAAAACAGTTTCGTTTTTTTTGCATTATTTTTTCTCTTATTCACTTTACGAGCCTCCTTGGTAATTATATTTCGGCAATATTTTATTTATTCCGTTCTATCCCGTAAGGTCCGTTAGGATATCTTTCGGCTAATATATAAAGCCGTTCTTTTAAGGACTTATCCGGATAAAGCCGTTCTATAAGCCTTTCTATTTCTTCGTCTTCTGACGATTTACAGCAGAGCCAGTATTCAAAAGGGTCGGGCGAATTTTTTATTACCGCGGAATCTTTGCCGAATTTTAAAAAATATTCGGCATAATGCCCTTTAACCACTTTAAGATTTTTTACTATATTTATCTCCTTTTCATTAAGGCCGCATAATTCCAAATCTTCCGTCGAAACGCCGCCGTCAAGCTGGCAGAATATCTTTACGGATGAATTTTCTATAATGCTTTTGCCGATATTTCCGGCTTTTAAAAGGTCTCCCGGCTCCTGGGTAATGCTCCATACCATAGAACCCCATTTAGCCGAAGTTTTATAAAGGTGCATTATCAGCTCCGAAATTTTCGGGTCGTTCATAAATTCCCAGCATTCGTCATAAAAGAAAAAGACTTTTGCCGATTTATCGTACATCTTTTTAAAAGATATATTTTTTATTATTGCAAAAACGACTTTTTGCAGGTCTTCATGGCCTTTTAGCTTTTGAAGGTCGAATATTACTATTTTATTATCTATATTTATTCCCTTTTTTCTGTTAATAAGCATTCCGTAAGGAGAAGAAATATCCGTCCACTGAAATAAATTTTTTCCCATTTCCATAGCCCTTTTTTTATCTAAAACGTCCCTTGCCTCCCCGTAATCGAACAAAATGTTGTTAATATCCGATATTACCGGCATATCGTCCATATCTGCTATCCCGTCGTATGCCGCCTGAACGGCCCGCGTTATGATAGTTTTATCGTTCGGCGATAAATTTTTTTCCGGTTCCGCCATCAGCCCGATTATTCCGGTCAAAAACACCATAATATCCGGGTCGAACGCCTCTTCGCCGTTAATCTCCTTGACGGCGTATTTTTTGGGAGGAAACGGATTTATGGAGTAGCTTCCGTCTAAATCTATTTCTATGTAATCGCCTTTAAATATTTTGCAGAACTTTTTGTAAGTTCCGCCTATATCTACGCCTATGATATGATAATTATCTCCCGATATGTAAAAATTGCTTAAAAATCCGTTAAGCATAAATCCCTTTCCGCTTCTCGTCTTTCCGAAGACTATTCCGTGCTTTGAAGGCAGGCGGTTGTTATAAAGGTCTAATTTTACTGCCTCCCCCCTGTCGTTTATCAAAGGAACGGCGCAGTTTTCGGTTCCGGCAAAACCCTCGTTAAGCGGAAAAAACGCCGCCGCCGCCGAAGAAATAGACGTCTTAAACCGCCTGTTAAAACGGGACTGTCCGGGGAGAAAAGAAAGAAAAAGATTATGATGCTCCATATTGTCTATTATTCCTTCCATTCCGTTATAGTTCTTGAACGATTCGAGAAGTTTTACCGCCATAGAACCGAGTTCGTCTAAATTTTTAGATTTAATTCTTGCGCATAGCGAAAACTCAACTACTTTCTTTTGAAGTTTAGAAACGGATTTTAAAAATTCGTCCAACTGTTCGGTAATATTCGCCCCTTTATAATCGGTATATCCGCCGCCCACGGCTTCGGTAAGGCTTGCCTTTATATTTCTGTCCGTTTGTATTTTTTCTATTGTTTTTTCCTGTTCTGGAATATTGAAGGAGACGGAAATATCGTAAGGGAAAAACTTTTCCGCTGAACCGCCGATATTCAAAATGGATGTTATACCGAAAGAATCCGCACGCGACGGAAGCCTGTGCATATTTATAAATTTATAATAATATCCGTCGAGATAAAAAAAATCCTTCTTAACTTCCGCGCAGGAATATATAAGCTGGCTCCTGAAAGTGGAACCGTCGAGCATATCTTCCCACAACGGCGCTTTAACGCTTAAAGACCTGGATGGATTCAACTCGGCATAAAAATAATCCACGAGCTCCTGGTTTTCCATCCTCTTCAAACCTATATCAAGTCTTGAAGATATAAAGCTCAGATTATTTTCGATATTCATCATTTTTTTTTCTATGAACTTTTTATCGGCAAGCGCATTATTTCTCGAAAGGGAATTAACCGCTCCGGCAAATTTAAATTTAAACAGTCCGGCGGCGTAATCCGAAACTTTAGGAAGGATATTCGTTCTTTCCTCTTTTGTATGCAGATTCAAACCGTTAAAAGAACAAAACAGATATATCTTAATGTTTTTAATTGGTTTTGACTTTAAATGTTTAATTTTATTTTCTTTAATATATTTAAAATCTTCCGGAGGCGCCGAAAACGTTTCGTAATCGGAAATAAAAGGCTCGTTTTTGTCTTCTATTTTATAAATCCATTGAAGGTTTATATTCTCGTCCAGGAGATTCAGCAGAAGGTCGTTTACGTATGCCGCATCGTTGATAATTTCGTTTCCGGCGAGATAATAATCGAAACCTCTGACCGAGAATCCTATGGTAAACGACCCGTCTATCCCCGCGGCTATGCCGTCGTTTACGGACAAAAGATTGACGTAATGGTTTAAAGAGCCGTCCTTATCTATTTTTTTTAAT
>JAJZYC010000107.1 GCA_021806125.1 bacterium | reverse complement strand
AATAGTATTAGAAGTATCGGTAATTAACGACGATTTGACCCGAACAGACTCTTTAATAAAAAGAATAGTTTTTTACGAAACTTATAAGCCGGTTAATTATAAAAGCAAAGTCAAAAAAAATCTGGGAAAATTATTATTTAAAGTAAAAAAAACCGATAAAGATTATAAAAAATTATTTATCCTGCTAAACATTAAAACCCCCGTAAAATTAAAAAAATTATCGCTTTCCAATGCTAAGTATTTTTCCGCATTTGCCAGAAAGTCTTATTACCACTGGGAATACGTTTCAAAGCCGATAATCAAAAGATTTATTAAATATACCGGATTTGTGCCTTTAAGGTTATCAGAAAGAATGTTTCTCGAATATACCCTGAATAAATCCGTTTTACCGACGTATGCGTTCATCGGTAAAATATCCACAGGCTTTGAATATTTAATCCGTTTTGCCGCATTTACGTTTATTTTTGGAACCTTTGTAATCATACTTCTTAGCATTCTCGTAATGTATTATTTGAATAAATTTTTCAGGGAAATCAGAAATAGCGAACTGAGATTCAAAAATATGTTTAACAACAGTCCCGTTATACATTTATTGATGGACATAAATACTGGCAAAATTACAGATGCGAATAAAGCCGCCGAAAAATTTTACGGATGGACAAGAAAAGAGTTGACGGATATGAAAATTACCGATATAGCATTGGCCGACGAGGAAGAACACAAAAAATTCAGGTTAGACGTGTATAGGAGAGGGGCGGAAAATCCTACGGTAAGGATTATAAACCACAAGCTGAAAAACGACGAAGTAAGAAGAGTGGAACTTACTATTGCACCGATAGAAATCGACGGCAAAGAGTATTTAATCGATTCGATTAAAGACATAACCGAAAAAATATATTACGAAAATTCTTTAAAGAAATCGGTCGAATTTTTTAAAATATTGAGCGAGAATATACCTTCGATAATAGCTTTGTACCGCGAGAAATTTATCTATATGAACCCTTTCGGACTAAAGATACTCGGTTATACTGAGGAAACTATAAAAGATTTGAATTTGCCGGAAATGGTAGAGGCAAGAGAGGAAGAAAAATTACTTTTATATCAAAATATTAAGAGAAGGCTCGGCGGCGAACAGTTCGAAACTAAATACACCTTAAAAGTGAAGAAAAAAAGCGGCGAAACATTCTGGGGAGAAATAATTGCAACGACGATATTTTTCGAAAACGCTTGGACGGGTCTAGCTATTATTAACGACGTAAGCGACAGGGTATTAAGCGAATTAAATTTGATAAAAGAAAAAGACGTATTTAAAGAACTTTCCGAGCTTGACGCTTTAACTCATGTTCCCAACAGAAGGTCGTTCGATACAAAGCTGGAAGATTACTTAAGGAATGCCTTGATTAATAATGCCAAATTTTCATTGATAATGCTAGATATAGACCATTTTAAGGAAATTAACGATACCTTCGGGCACCAGACGGGGGATTCGGTTCTTTCCGAGCTTGCTTCTTTAATTAGAGAGAATATAAGAAGAGATGATTTTTTTGCAAGGTTCGGCGGCGAAGAATTTATGGTAATATCGAAAAATATAGGCGTCGAAGGAGCTGTCGAACTTGCCGAGAAATTAAGGCTAAAGATAGAAACACACGGATTTTCCTCAAAAGTTAACGTAAAGTGCAGTTTTGGGGTAACCGGTTATAAGCGGGACGACACTGCCGAAAGTATAGTAAAAAGGGCGGACGAAGCGCTGTATAAAGCAAAAGAAAACGGCAGAAACAGGGTGGAAAGCGTAGAATAAGAGAAAAACAGGACTTATAAGGTTTTTATTTAAATCGATACTTTTAAGGCTTTGCGGTTTTTCTATTCAAAATTTTCCTTGCCTTTTTATTCCGTAAAATACTATATTTTGCCGTTCTACCGTATCGTATTTTTATTTTTTGCACAAAATAGGGCACAGTAGACGATAATGTTCCTAATTTTTTCAAAATCAAAGATTTATCCAGCTTGCTTTAGGGCCTAATTTTCATCAATTGCGGAACAGGATAGAGGCCCATATATTTTTAAAGTGTTGATTTGATAGAAAAAACCGCAAATCTTTAACAAGTTTTTAATGAACTTTATAAAAACTCCCAACCGCGTCAAACGCAGGCGGGAGTATGATAATAAATAAATCTGACTTTATTTGGACACCTTTATTTGCAAATTAATTTTTTTTGCAAAATAAATTACTTCCTATTATATAGTTTATTTTAGGAAGTAAACCGGCAAAAGAGAATAAAAAAACGATAAAAATTTATGGTTTTAGGGTCGATTTTTAGTCGAAAAGTTCCGATTATAGTATTGTAGGAAATTTTATTTACGCCGATTAACTTGATTATCTTTTCGTATAGTGCTATATTTTATTACATATATAGATTTGTTAATTTTATAGAGAGGCTAAAATGATCCAAGTTCTAATAAAAAATAACGACCTTGCCGGAAAATACGTGGCGTTGAAAAGTTTTGAAGATTCTACGGTAATCGGTTGCGGCGACAGTCCTAAAGAAGCTTACGATGAAGCGCAACGAGAGGGATATAAAGAACCCGTCATTACATATATTCCTACTAAGGATATGGTGCAGATTTACTGATGACCTCCGCCTATATTCCTTTCACAAAATTTAACGATAACGATATAGCCCGGCCATGGTTGCCGGTTACAATTCATAATCCGCATACAAAATTATCGGTTAAAGTATATGGCTTAATCGATACTGGCGCCGATGAATGTGCGATTCCCCCTGAATACGCCCCGTTGCTTGGCCATAATTTGCAAGCCGGTATCCGCAAAACAATAAGCACCGGCAATGGCATAACTACTGCATATGCGCATACATTATGCTTTAAAACCAACAACATAGAAATTAACGACGTATTAATAGATTTTATGCCAAACTTGCATGTCGTATTATTAGGGGTTAAAAGTTTTCTAAATAACTTTATTCTCACCGTTAATTATAAAAAATCCGCTTTTAGCCTGACCAAACCTTAAAAAATCCTTTCAAATTTGCGTTTTAAGGCTCGGAACGGAGCTGGCAGGCATAAAACATTAACCGTTTTTATTCCATTCCACACATCATCAACCGCTTTCTTGACGTAATACCGTAAAGCAATATGTTACGCCGTAACATAATTTGTTACAAATTCTACGTCTGAAATAAGACTCTCGGCGTAATTATTTTCCGCCGCTTTTCTCGTATTTCCTTATAATCTCCAAAGCTTTTTCGTATTCCTCTCTTTTGATTTCTTTTTCGCTCTCTTCGTTTTTCTTGCTAAAGGCTTTTTCTATCTCTTTTTTTAACTCTCTGGGCTTTAAATGAGCATATCTATAGGTCATGTTCGGCGTCCTGTGTCCGAGGAGCACCCTGTTTTATATAGCGATACGTCGTTCATGGTAAGCGTGCTTGCAAATACGTGCCTTAAATCGTGGATATGCAAATCTTTAATTCCGGCGTTGCGGCAGGCGGTCTTAAAAGAACGCTTAAAATCGCCTATTTTAGCCCCGTTTTTATTAAATACATATAAAGCAGTCTTGATTTTTTTCAATACTGGTTAAAACGGCTTCCAATGGGGTGGAAATAGGAATATGCCTATCGTAGCGCGTCTTGGTCGCTTTAATCGCAATAACTCCGTTCTTTAAGTCCACGTCGTCCCATTTAAGGTTTAAAGCCTCGCCTTTGCGACAGCCGGTATAAATCAAAAACGATATTAAATCTTTTGTAAGCTTATTCGTAGCTCCGTTAATGAGCTTCCCTATGTCTTCGTCGGATAAAGTTTTAAGGCGGGATAATTCGTTTAGTTTTTTAATGCCGACGCAAGGGTTTTTATCAATATAGCCTTTTTTGATACAGAAGTTAAAGAAATTATATAATATAGATATTTCAAGATTAACGGTTCTAAAAGATATTTTCACTTCCCTTTTGCCGTAATTTTTTTCTAAAGACGTGATTTCCAGTTTTCTATTTAACCTGTAATTTTCAACTTTTATCTATAGTTTAGAAAACCCTTAAAATATTCCCATATTTCGAAGTTTATCGAATCCCGCTTACTACTACCCCTATCAACCCCTTGATTTACGCCCAAAGTTTTGTTTTGCCCCCTCCATGGAGGCAAAAATACTGCAGGAACAGGAATGGCTTCATTTATTAGAAGTCGTCAAAAAAGAATCTTATCCGGTTTACGGCGAGGATTTTGAGGATACCGTCTCGGAGAATTATATCTATTGCATAGTTATAATTTATTGCTGAGCGGAAACATCCGGGCAGGCGGAGAAAGATAACGGCTGAATTTATCCGGATAGCGGGGCAGGAGAGGGCTATTTTGGATAGCAATGTAATAAAAATTGCAGAAATTAATTCTTGCGCATTCTATTTTTAGCCGAACGCCGATTCCACTGCAGGCAATTTAAATCGGTATTAACTATTTAGCGAGTTTAATGGTCTAAGGATAAAATTTTATAAAATCATTTATAAAATATGATAAAATGATTATAATATTTAAATTTAGAAATTTTTTACTAACATAAAATTCAAAATGACGAAGGATGAAATAATAAAATTTTGGATAGAATCTTCCGATGAGAATTATAAAGATATGGTCGCCCTGTATAATTCGGAAAGATATTCTTTTGCATTGTTTACTGGGCATCTTGTTATTGAAAAATTATTAAAGGCATTATATGTAAAAAATGTTGCCATAGATGTTCCAAAAATTCATAATCTTCTTATACTTGCCGACAAAATAGGCTTAAAATTAACAAAAAAACAGGTGAATGTATTAAAAGATATTAATGCTTTTAATATTGCGGCAAGATATAACGATGCAAAGTTAAATTTTTATATAAAATGTACTAAAGAATATACCGGAAAAAATATAGAAATAATAGAGGAATTTAGAAAATGGCTAAAAGAAAAAATAATGCAATAATCGCAGGGCAGAACGATGAATAACAGCTTTAATTATCATAATAAGACCTTCTTAAATTTATTTGTTTATATTTTAAGTTTACAAGATATATAAAATTTTTTCAAATCATTTACCGCGCAAAGGATAAAAACCTTAATCCCGATTTAGAACTATATAATATACAAAAAAAATAATAAAAAACCCCTTATTTTTTCTATGCTTACGTGATATAATAATCACTGAAATCTCCAACCAAAAAGGTTTCACAAACTATAGAAAAAAATAAGAGGCTATTAA
>JAJZYC010000004.1:10189-26745 GCA_021806125.1 bacterium | reverse complement strand
CTGAAGCAGATAAAGGACGACAAGCGCGATATGAACTGGATTATGTTTCATAAGGATAAGCTCTTCCCCGATAGAACCAGGACGGAGGTAGAGAAGGCTGTTAAGGAGCTGGACAGGGACAGGGGGATGGAAAGGTGATAAGCGGCTTATCACCGATATAACAAAATAGATATAACACTGATAAGCCGCTTATCGGATAAAAGGAGGAAAAAACGAAAAAATAATGAAAACGCACAAGCAAAACAAAGAATTAACGCCGTACCAAATTAAGCTTATAAAAGCCATGAAGCATTACCGCGAGGCAAGGGGCTATACGCAAAAGGAACTTTCAGAAGGAATGAAAGCGAGTCAGACTTACATAAGCCTTATAGAATCTTTTCAACAGGCGCCAAGTTCTAATTTTGTAAAAAGATTTACTAAATATATCGGCATAAGTGAAGAAGAATTATATAATTCGATAGATTCAATAACGGCGCAAGCTAACCTCCGCAGAATCGAAGTTCTTAACGAACCCGGCGGTAAACAGATAGATACCCTTTTTATTAACACGGCCGAACTCGTTGATAGAATGGGCAGGGTTTACGTAGGAATGGACTTATACGCGCTGAAAGCTAAAGACGACGCTATGTTCCCCGCTATAAAAAATAACGATTTTATCGTTATAAAGGAATATATTCCCGGCGCCACTATGATAGAAACTGCCGGCAGGGTGGTTATAGCAAAAAAAAAGAACGAACAGCATAAATTAATTATGAGAAGATATGATAAAGAAAAGGATATCCTGAAAGCCGATAATACGGAATTTCAGGATATAAAGGCTAAAGACTGGGAGATTATAGGGATAGCCATTCTTGCCGGGGGCATGAGAAAGGTATAAACGCTGATAAGCGGCTTATCGGTTCCTAAAGTCCCTAATTTTCCAAAAAAAAACGATTATTTTTTCTTATTTCCCTGTTTTATACGACTTCCAAGCAAGATACCAGAATACAGGTAACGAAATTGGCCAAAACGGGACGATTAAACCAAGCGCGAATAGCATTATTACTTTAAAAGTGAAAGTTCCTTCTTTAACTTGAGTAACTTCTTGAGTTAGAATTTTTTTCTTGCTCTGCTCAAACTCTTCTTCGGTTATTAATCCTTTTTCCTTTAAATCCGCTAGTTTTGAAATACCGTCATATTGACTCATAATTGTAAACCCTCTTAAGATATTTTTATTTTGCTCAAATACGAATCAAGTTTGTTTTTAATTTCGGAAATAATTTGATTTATTTTTACTTGGGCAATTACCGCCGCTATCGGCATAGATATAATTAATATTCCTGCCGTAAATAACGAAGGAAATACAAGTTGCGTAGAACCCGAAAATATAAATCCCGCGATTACCAGGATTATAACGCTTATAATTAACCAGCTCTTAATGCTTAAATGAGAAAAAGGTTTTAAAACAGAAGGAAGAAAATTAACGCTAAGCTCCCTCATATTGCAAATAATATTTTTATATCCGGTATCGGAATTATATAAACACAAAAGATATTCATATTTATTAACATCTATGTATATGAGCGAAACTTTATTGCCTTCTCTGACTAAGACATTATCTTTATATAATTTTAACGGTATTTCTCTGCCGTCTCCGCTTTCTTTTATAAATATTTCGTGATTAGTAAAAACATCGCTGGAGACGTTCATATTAGAAGCGCTGCCAGTATGGGAATGTTGGGCAGATATGTAGGTTTCTGCATATTTATTAGATTTAACGACTTCTCCAATAATACTGGAAAAAATTGCCGGCTTACCGGCGATATAAATGTTTTCTTCCATAGCTACCCCCTAAAAATTTAAATTAAAATTTTTGCAGTACCCACTTAACCTTGCCGATTATAAAATTTTCCCTATCAACTTTTTTCGTCGGTATTACCATGTCCGGAAAATTTTTATTTTCAGATTTTAAAATTATATTATCTAAATCAAGATACACTCTTTTAATAACAGCACCCTCATAGGGTAAATATATCGCGTAAATCTCACCCGCGGTAAATTGTTTATCATCTTTATCTACCCCGATGTAGGCACCTTTTCTTATCATAGGTTCCATACTGGCTCCAGCAACTTTCACAATTATTATAGAACCGTTGACGGTGAATTCCTTAGGAAATAAAAGTTTGTCTATCGGTTCTATCTCAGTTAAATCAATGAACTTACCAGCGCCTACAAAAGCAATAACAGGAAGTATCTGATACTTTGATTCATCAATAGTGGTTTCATCGGAAATGGAATAGGCGGGAAGAGAAGGGATGTTAGATTTTGTTTTATTATTAAGAAAAAAAAAGGAAATTTCTACTTTAAGAATTTTTGCAATTTTAATTAAATAATCAATCGCTATTTTACTATTTCCTGATTCATATTTTTGTATTTGTCTATAATCTACGTCTAATAATTCTCCAAGCATGCCCTGTGTATAATTAAATTCTTCTCTGCGTTGTTTTATTCGTTTGCCTATTTCTATAAAAATTTTTTTATCTTTAGTTTTTGGCATAAAATACACCTAAAAATTAAATTACTGCTTTAAAAATAGCATAAAATATAATTATATCAACAAATTTAAAGATAGTAATTTTTAACTTGACATACTAATTTAATTGGCGTATTATTTTAATTAATTATAGTAAATAACATTTTTTAAGGAGTTTATTAATGCACCCTTTAAAGTGGTATATATTAAAGAATCAGATTAAACAAGTTGAATTTGCAGAAAAAATAGGGATTACGCCATCATTCCTTTCCCACTTACTTAAATATAAATATTTCCCTTCCCGCAAAACCGCTAAAAAAATATCAGAACTTACCGGCATACCCGTAATCGACCTTTTATATCCTCGGGAGGAACAATGCAGCAAGAATTAATTCAGCAGGAAATAAAGCTTTCCGATGAAAGCATCGCAAAACTTGCTTCGTTATTAAGCGGCACGTCAACGCAGAAAAAATGGCTTACCGTAAAGGAAGCCGCCGAATACCTTAACTGCAGCGAAAGCGGGTTGCGAGGTCATATGAAAAATAAAAAAATATCGTATTACAAACCCTATGGAGTAGTTTTATTTAAAATAGTTGAACTGGATAAATTAATCGAAGAAAACAAAGTAGAAAGCGTTAACGATATTATTCAAAAAGCGACGAATAGAGGAAAATAAATTAATTTTTAGGAGATAGCGCAGAGGTTAAGATGGAAACTGAAATAAAAACAGATGCGGCGGATTTAAGTAAGAAGTATTTTTTTATAGTTTCTAACTTATTAATAGATCATTGCGCCGAACTTAAAATTAACAGCGTGCAACTACATTTGCTTTTAACTATTATTAGGCATGCTTATCAGAACGATTCGGCTTATCCGTCTATACCGACTATTCAAAGAAAAACGGGTTTATCCCAGCCTACGATTATTTTAAACCTAAGAAAATTAGAAGAAAAGGGATATATCACAAAAACTCGACAATTTAGAGATAATAAAGGACAATCAAATAATTTATACTCATTCAAACCGCTTAATAATATATTGGACCGGTTAATAAAAGGCGAAAACATACAAAATATTTTGACCCCTCTAAAGGAAATTAACCCCCCCTCTAAAAAAAATTTAAAAAAACCTCTAAAGAATCTTTAGATACCCCTCTAAAGGAAATTAACCCCCCCTCTAAAGAATCTTTAGATACCCCTCTAAAGGAAATTAACCCCCCCTCTAAAGAATCTTTAGATACCCCTCTAAAGGAAATTAACCCTAATAATACATATAAGAATAAAACAGATATAAATAATACTAAAAAGAATAAAACAAAAGATGGTGCAGATGAATCTGCGCAGATTTTTCACTCTTCTAAAATAGAAGTTTTAGATTATTTAAATCTTAAAACGAACAAATCATTTAGCACCAAGAATGGCAATAACCTAAAAAATATATCGCAGAGGCTAAGAGACGGTTTTACGGTGGATCAGCTTAAAAGCGTGGTGGATAAAAAAACATCTGATTGGCTTAACGACGAAAAGATGAATCAATATCTTAATCCGGAGACTCTGTTTAGGCCTAAGAAGTTTGAAATTTACCTTAATTCAAAAAGTAAGGTTCCTAAAGCAGAAGCGGAGGACAACGGAAAATATAAAAACATAAAAACTACCCACATCGATAACGTAACCGGCGAAATGTGGGTCACGGGAGGTTAATTATGGAACAGGCTACCGAAATTAAAGAGATTATTAAGAATTTTCAAGTTGAAGAAGTAAACACGGAAGGCGATGGCGAAAAATTGTCAAAATTTAAAAACGGATTAGAAAAAAATATCCAGAATGTCCTTGCTAAAATAGGAGTCCCAAAAAAGTTTTTAACGCCTAAAAGTAATATCGGGAAATTAAATCTTAAATCCGGCTATTACTTTCACGGTCCGGTAGGAACCGGAAAAACGGATTTAGCCGTTAGTTTTTTGAAAAGTTTTATATTAAATTCGGAGCCTGTCTGCGAATATGAAAAATACAGGCTTCAGGATAATCTTGGTTTATTCGTCTCGGTCCCTATTATGCTTTTAAATATCAGAGGGGCTTTTAAAAGCGAAACTGCGCTTGAAATCGATTTAATTAAAAAATATACGCGGCCGGAATTGCTTATCATGGACGATCTCGGGACGGAAAAGACGACGGAGTGGGTTATGCAGACTTTATACGTAATAATTAATTCAAGATATGAAGAAGATAAACAGACGGTTATTACATCGAATTATTCGTTAGAAGAAATAAGAAAAAACTTGAATGATAAGATTGCGTCACGGATAACAGCTATGACTGAAGTCATAGAAATTAAAGGAATAGACAGAAGAGCAATTTCCGTCGTTAAAAAATAAGTAATAAGAGGGGGTATTTATTATGGAAAACGAAATCGTCTTAAAAATTAACCGCGACGAGATTTATTTTAGCTGTAAAGGATACAGCGAAGAATTTGAAATTGTGGAAATTAGCGAACATTCATTGCAGTTGAATGTTTTTGACAACGAAGGCGGCGAAAAATTAAAAAATTTCGTAGTTATAGACATACAAAATCAATGTATATTTTCTCTGTCCGGATGGCAGAAAAAATAATTTAAAGCCCTTCGGGGCGAGGAGATTAAAATGGATAAAAGAATCGATGAAATTAAAAGCGAGATTGAGGAAATTAAAGCAAAAATTGAACTAAAAAGAGCGGAGATTGAGGAATTAGAACATGAAGTCAGCGATTATGAATCTGATATTTATCATCTTAAAAAAGAGCTTAAAAACTTATCAATTGGAGATTTGAATAAATTATGAAAATCGGACTCATTAACATCGACAGCAAAATACCTAATCTGGCTTTAATGAAAATATCGGCTTACCATAAAGCCAAAGGCGATACGGTTTCTTGGTTCGATATGTTTGAAACATACGACAAAGTTTACGCATCAAAGGTATTTTCATATACGCCCGATTACGCTTATTACCCCGCGGGCATCGAAACCGTCATCGGCGGTTCCGGTTATATAGGCAATTATACCGTCTTAGCCGACGAGATAGAGCATACCTGCCCTGATTATAGTTTATATCCCGATATGGACTACTCAATGGGATTTATTACCCGCGGTTGCATAAGGACATGTAACTTCTGCATAGTGCCTAAAAAAGAGGGACATATTAGACCTAACGCCGATATTGACGAGTTTATAAGACATAAAAACCTTATCTGTCTTGATAATAACGTTTTAGCGAGCGACTTCGGTTTAAAACAAATCGAAAAGATTATCGACCGCAAAATTAAGGTAGATTTTAATCAAGGCCTTGACGCCCGGATTATAGCGGAGAATCCAGACATAGCGGAGTTGCTCTCAAAAGTTAAATGGCTTAAGCCCGTCAGAATGGCTATGGACAATATGGGAGAGGTTGACGCCGTTATTAAGGCTACGGAGTTATTAAGAAAATATAAGACTACGCCGAAGGCATATTCGGTGTATATACTCGTCAGAAACGATATAGAAGACGCGTTAAAAAGGGTCGAAATATGTAGGGAACTTAATTTAAATCCGTTTGCGCAACCGTATCTTAATCCGCTGTCGGAAAAATATGCAGTGTCGAGGGACCAGCGGGATTTTATATCATGGGTAAATCGAAAATCGTTTTTTAAAAAGATGCCGTATGAACTTTTTAAAATAGCAAGGCATGACAGAAATGCGGGAGTTGTGCCTGATAAAATTAGAATCGCATTAATAAATTAAGGTTTAAATTATGAAAACAAAACTAACCCCATTCGGCTATTTCGGCGGAAAGTTTTTTATGGCAGATAAGTTAACACCTTTATTTCCGAAACATAAAACTTACGTAGAAGTTTTCGGCGGGTCCGGCGCGATACTGATAAATAAAAAGCCGTCCGAAATTGAAGTCTATAACGACATAGACGGCGAACTCTATAACTTTTTCAAGGTTATAGCGGACGAAAAACTGTTTAAGGAATTTCAGGAAAAAATAAGCTTATTGCCGTATTCCCGCGAGTGTTATTACGAATACCGAAATATGCAGGTAGATAAACTTGATAAGGCGGAACGAGCCGTAAGGTTTTATTATTTAATTAAATCAACGATAAACGGCGAGCATCCAAACGCTAAAAAAGGCGCCGGCTGGCGGTTTTCGATAGACGTAAATATACCGAAATATATTAGAAAGAGCATAGATAAATTAATCCTGATACATAAAAGGCTTTCCGAAGTCTATATAGACAATTTAGATTTCAGAAAATTAATTGCTAACTGGGACAGGACGGATACGTTTTTTTATCTTGACCCGCCCTACGTTAAAAACTCTCGAAAAAGCGGCGGATATATGTTTGAGATAACGGACGAGGACCATAACGATTTAATTGATATTCTTTCAAACGTTAAAGGCAAGTGGCTTTTAAGCGGATACGATAACGAGATTTACAACGACAGGCTTTCAGGCTTTTACAGGCAGGATTTTAACTGCTTCGCTAACAGCTTAAGATATAGAAATAAATATAAAAGATTTAAGGCCGTTTTTTTGAAAACGGCTCACGAACTTGAGATGCCAGTCGAAGTAATTTTTGCAGATTACGACGAATTCAGTTTAAGAGAAAGGAACGAAATGCTTTCAAATAAGATTTTAAATAACTTTTTAGGGGTTTAAGGAGGCCAAAGATATGAAATTAGAAAATATCAATTTAGTTATAACGGCTCTTTCGGATACGCTCGTATTAGCTAATACGAGGATTGATAAACAAGGCCGGGGCGTAATACTGCAAAAAAGAGAAATAGGCGAACAATTCGCAAAAGTTTTTAACGGTAAAGAATTTAATGCCGGCGGTAAAAGGTATTTAATTAATATTAAAGAAATAGGAGGCCAATTATGCAAGTTTTAAAAAAACTTCACGACTGTCCCGAAGGGACAGGAGAGCGAAGCGGTAACTGCGCTATTAGCGGCGGATACGCCGAAAAGAAATTTAAACATGAAGTCGGGGAAAAGGAATTGATTATGTTCCAGCTTAAGTTTAAAGGTATTTGCGAAAGGGGGGATTACGTCATATTCCCGGTGCGCGTCGGAGAATTTAATTTATATACGGTAAAATCCCGCACGTCCCCCGTAAGTCCTATGTTCGACAGCGCGGATAAAGCGGTGGAAGAATTTATTAAATTAACTCATTAAAACTAAAAAAGAGGGGTCATAAATGAAAATTACGATATTTTCATTAAAAGGCGGAGTAGGTAAGACGATGATAGCCATAAATCTTGCCTTAAACTTAAATTACGAACTTGACACAAACGAAGTTTTTATTCCGCTTGAGGAAATCATAAAAGGAATAGAAATTAAAAAAATTCTTCCGGAAGGAAAATTCGATACGGGTAAAAATCAAACCATTTTTGACTTAGGCGGGTATGCGGATAAGCGCATAGAAGAGATTATTTCTATTTCTGATTTTTGTATAGTTCCTGTCGTGAACGAAAGCGAACTTAGTGTTAAGGTTAGTCTTAATTCGCTTCAGATATGCAACGCTATAAATAAAAATACCATAATCGTTCTTAATAAATTTAATGTAAGAGAAGATGAGCAGTTTTTGCATTTCTTAAAAGAAAATTTCAAAAATGAAATATTTCCGATTAAATTTTCAAAAGGATTTCAATCCGATAGTAACATTTTAGAATTAGCAGAGAAAAATAAATTCTTTAACTACCTGTATAAAGAACCAGCGACGCAATTTAAAAAATTACTTAATCATCTGACGGGGGACGGCAAATGAAAAATTTCGATAATTTTAATTATAAATCCGATGCTGTGGCAAAGTTTAAAGAAATTTACGGCAAAGAGGAAGAATTTAAGGAAATATCCTTGTCTTCTGTTATAGTTTTGCCGCAAGTAAGAACTGAATTTGAACCTGAGTCTATAAGCGAACTTGCCGAATCTATTAAAAAAATCGGAGTAATTCAACCAGTTGTGGTGGTAAGTTTAATGGATTTAATGGATGGATACAGACTTGTTATAGGAGAAAGAAGGTTTAGAGCTTCCAGGCTTGCAGGCAACAATGTCATTCCAGCAAGAATTTTTAGGAATTTGTCGGAAGAAGAAATAACCGTCCTTCAGCTCATAGAAAATATACACCGTGAAGATTTAAAACCGATGGAACTTGCGCAAAGTTACAAAAAGCTTCAAGACGGCGGAATGAGCACGCGCGATATAGCAGAGTTAGTTAAGAAATCGCAGGCGCATATAGTTAATACGCTTAAACTCCTCACGCTTGACAATGATTTAAAAGATAAAGTTGCTAAAGAGGGATTATCTCCATCTAAAGCCGTCGAATATTCCAAATTAGCAAAGCCTGCACGGAAAGATGTGGATATTAAGACTATAAAAAGAGACGAATTAAGAAATATTAGAAAGAGCGGCGAAGCGCGCGAAAAAGACAAAACTTCCGGCGCTTCGCCATACAAACCGGAAACTCCGGCTCCCTTGGAGAATCGTGATATAGATGCGCTCATAGAGGAATTTAATTTAAAGAGCGGAAATATCACGATTGCCAAAGAAAAATCTGGTATAACCATATTTTCCGCTGACAGGAATGTCCTTTTCGACATCGTATATGACCTTAAGAAAAAATATTGCAAATAAGGAGGTTAATCGTGAAAATAAAATTAATTAATCTCGGCCGCGACGTTTTAGACCCTCTTTATAATATAAAACTCGGAGATGTCGTTACCGATGTCCAAGCGGCCGGTTATCTCGGCATAACCTTATGTAAATTAAGAAAATTAATGAGGGACGGAAAAATACCGTTTTACCGTATAGGTTCAAAGAAATCCGGTATGTTCCTATTCAAAAAGAAGGACTTAAACAGGTATAGGAGCAGGATAAAAATAAAATCTAAAAATTTAGAGAGGTGCTTATGAATTCGTTGGACAATTTATTTTATGCGCTTGAAAACGCGAATGAACTTTTTACTTTCTGCGAACAGACTTATAACGATAAAAGAATCAAAGAACTTCGTAAAAAATATAAGGAAATTATAATTGAAATGAGAAATATAAATAATGAATTAAAAGAAAAAGAGGAAGCGGCTTATCATAGTTTTATCGATAAAGAAATATTCAGAGTCGAAGTAAATAAATAATTATTTTCAATTAATTATTTATTGCTTTTCTTATTCTGTTTTGATATAATTAAAAAGAATTAATATTAATAATAAGGGGTAAAAAATGGAACTCAGAATAGAGCCCAACAGATTCGAGTTAATTTTAGGCGTATGTCCTGATGCCGTTGTCGCCGGTTTCATACCGGCGAAAATAAAATGGGCGGACGAAGGAGAAATTAAAAATTCTTTAACTAAAGACATTTCTTTAGATACTACGAGAGCTTACGGAAAAACCCTTATAAAAGTCAAAGATTTCCAAAATATTAATTTTTCGGAGGGAATATATATTACCTTTGCTTCAAAAATAGAAGATTTTCTCAACAAAGAAACTGCTATTTTAGCAGATAGGCTCAGAAAGGAAGCCTTTCTTTCCGATTTCAAAATCAAGGGCTATAGAAGCGGAGGTTATGTTTTAAATAAAATAGATGCAACAGATGCTAAAAAAATTCTCGGTTATGAAGCGAAAGACAAATTAATTTATGAATTAGTCAAGAAAGGCAGAGGCGAGAAAGCGAAAAACCTTGTCAACGTATCGGAAGAAAAAATCAAGAGAACCAATAGCGAACTTGAAGTTCAAAGAATAAACTATATAGACATCATTGAGAACAGCGAGAACATCGATGTCAAGTTCAGGGTTTTCTTGTGTAATTCGGACGAGGAAGATAGTTTTAATGTAAAGCGTTTCGAGAAATTCCTCTCTGAATTTAAAGAAAAATTTAAAATAGAGGAAAGACAGGGTTATTTAAGCGCAGACGGCGAAGAAAAAAAGAGTAAGGTTTTCGTCTTTAAAAAGGACGAAAATACTTTAAAGGATTTGCTTCAGTTTAAAGCTAAAGACGAGGCATTTATAGAAGCGTTTAAACTCGAACTTGAAAGGGGCAACCAGGGGTATGGAAGAGAATAAATATAAGCGCGGCAACGATATCTATTTCGATTTATATTTACAGGATAAAGTCGAGAAAAGGATATGGCAGAAGGTCGCTTTTGCGGCAATTGCCGCCGTCGTGCTCCTATCTATAACGCTTGTTATTATAACGCCCTTAAAAAAGATAGTACCTATCGTGGTAAATGTGAATAAGCTTGGAAAACCTCAAGTTTCACAAGTCTTAATAAAAAATTATACGGTAGATAAGGCAGCTAAGGAATATTTCGTCGGCAGATGGATACACTGGATGTTCGATATTAATACTAATAAAAAAGTGCTATATAACCGTATTTCGAGAGGATATTTGTTTTTAACCGCTAAAGGTATTAATTTTTACAAGTCTTATTTTACGGTCAACAATCCGTTTACATGGCTTAAAAATAATCCAAACATGACGGTGCATTATCAGATTCAGTCTTTCAATTTTATAGACCCTAAAATAATTCAGGTAAATACCGTTAAAAGTATTTATAGCCCCGACGGGACGCTATCTAAAAAGGAATACGTCAATTTTATAGTGCATCTGGAGCTTACGCCGCCTAAATCTACTAAAGTCATAGAGACGAACCCGCTCGGTATTTATATAAGCGAATTCAGCGTTAACAAAAAAATATAGGGAGCAATTATGAAAAAGATATTGATTATTTTACTTTTTATTTTTTTATTTATACTTCCAAAAATGTCATACGCGGGGGATGTGGCTCATTTTATGTACAACCCAGACAAAATATATAAAATTTATTGCCGTCCGGGATTTCTGACCGATATAGAGGCCGGTAGCCCCGTAGAAGCTTTCGTTCTCGGCGATACGGTAAGGTGGATGAGCGCGAAAGTCGGAACGAATATATTCGTTAAACCGGTATTAAATCATATTTCTACGAGCGCAACGCTAATAACCGGCAAGCAAACTTATCAATTTCAACTTATATCTTCTAAAACAAAATATTATCAGCTCGTCAAATTTAGTCTGCCGGCAGACATGGTTATGTTCAAAAAGCCGAAAACGACTTTTACCGTAGCCAAGCATGCGCAAAATAAAAGGCTCCTCGTTAAAACCCTTGATAAAATGAATTTTAATTTTACCGTGAGCGGGAATAAAACGTTAAGACCGGTTCAAGTTTTTGCGTACAACGGTTTTACATACCTTGAAATGCAAAAAAAATTGCAGTCGGAGCCGGTATTCTTTATAGTCAGAGATGGACAGCTCGCGCTCGTAAATTATGTTGTTCGCGGCAGATATATTATCATCGAAAGACGCTTTAAAAAAGGCGCCCTCAAACTCGGAAACAAAGAGGCTTTTATTTATTTAGGTTCTGCCCGCCCAGCGGGAAACAATTACGGGTGGTAAAATGGAAGCAGAAAAAGAAACTCAAAAACCGGACGAATCCCGGAATGAAACTGCGCCGCTTGAAAAAACGAATCCATCGGATTCTAAAAAACCGAACGAAAACCGGGAAAAAATATTCAAGAAGCTTCGTAAAGAATTCATAAGTAAGAAAATAGGTTTGTACGTGTTCGCAAGCGTTATCGTTCTAACAGTTATAATCATAATTATCTTAAACCGCATCGGCGGACATAAAAAGACTAATAACATAAAAAAAGCGGTACTTCAACAGCCGGAAACTAAAGAGCAGCTTAAGAAGCAGAAAAAAAATATGACCCAGACGCTTAATCTCCCCCCGATTAACGGGAATATTAATAATAATATGCCCAATGCGGCAGTTCCTTTAAGCGAAACTCCAAAGATAAAAGCCGCTATAACTAAAATAAAAAGTAATATCGGGCAACCGGGGTCGCCTAAAATGTCTTCAAGAGAAAAATTAAGGCTTAAGGCGCTCGTATCGCCGATAATTACCACAGGGCAGTCTAATGCAAGTTCGCCGCTTGCGGCGCTATCTTCACAGATTGCCGCCTTAAAAAATATAAAGCCGTTTAATCCTACCGCGGCTTTAAGTAAGATTCCGCAGTTACAGGAAAAAACATTAAAAGAACAGAGCATTGCTAATCTGCAAAAGACTAACCCGAATCAGGGTTTTTTAACATCGCAAAAGCAAAACAAAACGGTTTTTACGAAGGTCGAAAGGCCCGCAAAGCCTCTAAGCCCTTATGAAGTTGAAGAAGGGACTATCATTCCTGCCGTGCTTATGACTAAAATAGATTCTAACCTGCCGGGGATGATAAAAGCGCAGGTGGCTCAAAACGTCTATTCTTACGACGGCAGGTATCTTGAAATACCGAAAGGTTCTTTTATAATAGGTATGTATTCTTCCCAGATAGCGGCAAATCAGTCGAGGCTTCTGGTCGCTTTTAACGTTCTCGAACTTCCTAACGGGGAACAGGTCAACCTGATGGGCGCCGAAGGAGCAAACGGTGTGGGAGAAGCGGGCTTTCATGATTTAGTTAATACGCATTTCTGGCAAATGTTTGGGACGAGTTTATTACTGTCGATAATTAACGTAGGGTCGCAGATGTATGGGTATAATTCAGGGAGTATGGGGAGTTCTGCTTACGGAACTTCTGCACCCGTAACCTCGAGCGGAGTTCTTTTAGAAGGCGGTTCGCAGGCGCTCTCGACGACGGGACAGAATATTCTGCAAAAATATGCTAATATTCCGCCGACGATAATAATAAGGCAGGGGTATAGATTTAATGTCTTTGTTTCAAAAAATATGGTAATTAAAGCGTATAAGAATTAAAATTTATGTTATAATCAAAAAATATCCGGGGGTGGTTTATATGAGAAAAGCGATAAGCGGCTTATCGGCAATAATCTTAACTTTTATAGTAGTATTTACTCCGATAGCCTGTAATGCTCAAATAACGACCTTTAATCCGACCGCATATGCCGAGCAGGTATTGCAATACGCGCAGGAATATTCCACCGAGGTAAACACGTATTTGTCGCATGTAACTCAACTCATGCAATACGCGCAGCAGCTTGAAAATATGCAAAATTTGACGAGTTTTATCTCTTCGAAATTTAATTTGCCGCCCGGACAAGCGCAGCAGTTGGCGACGAGCCTGTCGAATATTAATATGAACATAGGGCAGATAGAGTCGCAATTTAATAATATAAATTCGCCGAACTACAACGCTCAGCTTGGGCAGTTTATAACTAATTTCAGAAATCAGTTCGGCGGATATAATTCTGGAACGGCTATTAATCCGCTTTTAACGAACACCTCTAATTTAGGATATAATTCCGCTCTATTGCAAAATTATTCGAATGTCCAAAATACTAACGCTCAGACTGCCGCCATGGCTCAATTGGCGCAGACGAATAATGAACAAATAATGGGCAATATACAGAAACTTCAAAAAACGCTTGACGGAGCAAAAGGGGAAGTGCAGGCGACGCAGGCTATGGGGCAGATAGAAGCGCAGATAGCGGCAGAAATGGCTACGCAAAATAATCTAATGGCTCAACTTGCTAAAAATATTGCGACTAATTCCGCGATGCAAACGAGTTTAAAGCAGGAACATGCCGAAAATTCGATATTGACGGGAAGCATGACAGCGCCTGCGCCGAACTCTGCGGATACGAATGCTCTCGGAGCTATGCCGAATACCCCGGACGGATTCGGAAACTATCCGGCGGCAAGCGGATTTAACGCCGTAAAGCCGTGAATAAAGCATAAGAATAACGACCTTTAATCGGGAGGAATTATGAAGAAATTAGGTTTGTTGGTTTTAATTTTTGGATTAGCGGGATTAGCATTATCATTATCAGGGTGCGCCAAAAACAATGGAAAGGTATTTTCCAAATCGTGGGCGACGAAAGAGCTTAATAAGGCCTTATCGGAAGAAAACGTGGTTATAGGGAAAGGGTTTTTTACTTATTATACGACGCATTATTTAACTAAAAAAGAAATGGATAGTCACCCTAATTATGTGGCAAAATTAGCGGTGGATTATTCTAAGATAGAAAATAAATTTATGAATAAATCTGCCGGTTATTTTACTGGCCATATTAATATTTGCAGGCCAAAGTATGGAACGAGATTCGGAAGGAAGATTTATGGATGCACCTATACTATGGTTTTTCATCCTTCTAAAGATTATAAAAAATTAATTAATATTGAAACATATAACGGTAAATTTAATTTGCCGCAACCCCCGTATATTTATCAAACTTACATTACGAAACATGTCGGCATTGCATTTAAAAAAGATAAAAAAACGGGAGAGTGGAAACCGGTCGCATTTGATTTTAACCCGTATGGTTCGCCGGCATATAAGTAATAATAAGTGATATATGCCCGTTAATTGCGGGCATATATTTTTGTCTTTTTAATTCTGTTTTGATATAATTAAAAAGAATTAATATTAATAAAATATACAATTAAGGTGGAATATTTATGAACAATAAGTCGATAATATTACCTATTTTAACTTTGTTTTTTACATTAATTCTGGTTTTTTCGGTTCGCATCAAGCCTGTATATGCCGTGTTTCCAACACCAGCTATGATAACACAAATAAAAAATGATTGTGCACAACAACAAAACCCGGCGGAATGCACTAAGCAAGGATTGGTTAGGCTCGGGAATATGGCAAGAGCACATGCTGTATTAACCGCACAGCAAGCGTCTTCCGCCGTGTTTAACGGCTACGGTATGCTCGGAAGTATTCAGACGGCTATTATCACCGCTGGACCGAAACTTGCAGGCAGACTGAGTAACGTATCCGGAGAGATATTCGGGATACTTACGGTTTTAGCTTTCATCTGGCTTGTGATGCCTATGTGGTTTAAAGGTATGGACATTGGCGCCGTCGTGATGTTCTGGGTTAAGGTCTTAGTATTATACGGCATGCTCAGGGAATATAACTATTTCTGGAACGAAGGGGTAGTAGGGTTTTTCATATATCTCACAAAGACCGTAACCGGGGGCGAAAATCTTTTACCGGTCTTAGTAAATAATTTCGTGAGCGTTCTAAACGATATGCAACTTCAAGTAGGCGGCGGGTGGTGGGCAAAAGTAACGGGAGCTCTAAACGGAAAGATACTTCTTCTCGGTATCGAGGAGATTATAGTCGCAATCAGTTTTCTCGTGAGTATCGGAACGGTTTTTTTAGTCGAGATTTATATAGTTATAGCGCTCGTTACCGGATATATTTTTATTCCGTTCGCGGTTATAAAGCAAGGGGAGTTTTTATTTAACGGCTGGCTTAAATTTCTTATATCTTCGGCTTTCAGCTATTTTTTGGTTTCACTCGTCGTTACGCTGTTTTCCACGATTCTGCCTCAAATACCGTCTCATTACGCGGACTGGAGTTCGAGCATAGTCAACGAAATGCTCTGGATAGGGGTATTGGCGATGTTTGCATATATTATAATGAAAATCCCCTCTTTAGCCGGCGAGATAATCTCGGGGACTCCTAATATATCGGTAGGCGGAGCCGTTGCCGGGGCGGTTGGAGCTATAAGCATTATGACCGGCATAGGGAGAGCGGGAGCAGCAACGGCACCGAGCGTTAGAACGGCTGGTTCTGCGGCAGATAAATATTTAAACGCCCATTCCGGGAAATATAGAAAAGTAAAAGATTTCGCAAAAAAGGCTAATAGATTCGGTAAAAGCGAATGAGAAACTTAAAAGTAGTTTTAATTGTTTTTGTTTTATCTTTTTTATCTTATAGCACCGCCGCAAGCGCTGCTAATGTTGGTTTTTCATATGCGGCAAAGACCTATAAAATACCGAAAAGGCTGCTGCAGGCGATATGTTACGTCGAGTCCGGTTTTCATTTCTATGCGCTTGATATAGACGGATATCCGGTTTTATCAAATAATTTTAGATACAGTTTCGGCATAGGCAGGTATTTTATAAGGCGTGGTTATTCCGTAGATGTAGGACTAATGCAGGTTAATTACGAAATATGGAGCGGAAGGCTTAAAATGAATTTAAAAGAATTGTTGCTCCCCAGAAATAATATTCTGGCAGGAGCATATATTTT
>JAJZYC010000004.1:0-10179 GCA_021806125.1 bacterium | reverse complement strand
ACCGGAAACATCTGGAAAGCGGTCGGGAGGTATCATTCGGGCGATCCCGAGAGAGCTTATCATTACGAAATTAAAGTTTACGAGGCGTATAAGGCGCTGGGGTGATAAGCGGCTTATCGAATTAGAAAATAAAATATGGTATAATAATCAACTATGGGCTATAACTCTAAAAATAATTACTAATTATTAAATCAAGAGTAAAAAAGGAGAATATTGGATTATGATTTACAAATATAACGTTCCGTTTTGGTTTATTCCGGAAGGCGGCACGGTCTCCGACCTGACATTAATTACGCATGTTTTACTATACGGACAGCCAAAAGATATTATAAATTTAGTAAATGATTACGGTCTTGAAAAATGCCATGAAATATTTAAAGAAAACGTTTATCCTCAAAAAAATATGCGAGGATGGACAGTAAAATTATTAGAGGTAATTTTCAATGCATTATTTAAGTATCAAAGAGAACACATGGAACACCGCTAAGCTTTTGTCGGAAGACGAAATAATTAAGGATTTTATTCTCGTTGGCGGCACAGCCCTTGCCTTACATATAGAACAAAGGCTTTCCGAAGACATTGATTTATTTACCGAAAAAAAATATATAGATAACGATAAGATTAGAAATATCGTTAAGAAAATATTTAAAGATTACAGTATTTTAGAAGAAGATGAAGGTTATATCGAATTTTTTACAAACAATACTAAATTAACCTTTTACTCTTTTGGAATGCCTCTAAAATATGAACCCCTGCTCAATAATTTAAATATTGCCACAATGAATGAATGCATCGCAATGAAAGCCCATACAATAACCTCAAGAGATTTATATAAAGACCATTATGATATGTATAGTATTATGGCGGAAGGAGTGGATTTACCCGAGATCGTAGGATTAACCGAGGAGAAATACAAAACTGCTTTTAATACTAAATTGTTTTTATCAAAACTTTTAATGGAAGTACCAGAAGACACGTTGGAAAAACCTAAATATAAGATAACAAGTAAGGGCATAAAAGAATTCATGGAAGATAAAATAGAAAGTTTTATATGCGGACTCGAAAAATCTCGAGAATTGCAAAAATATAACGAAATTTATCAAAAAGACGGTCTCGACGCCGCGCTGAAGCAGATAAAGGACGACAAGCGCGATATGAACTGGATTATGTTTCATAAGGATAAGCTCTTCCCCGATAAAACAAGGACGGAGGTAGAGAAGGCTGTTAAGGAGCTGGACAGGGACAGGGGGATGGAAAGGTGATAAGCGGCTGAAAAGGTAATTTTTTTTGCCTTTTGTATTCTTCTTTTAACTAATAAAATAACATTAATATTAATACAGGCTGGATTTATGAAGACGGAAACGCATAACTTTTTTAATATCGGGGTTTTAACTTACGTGGGGGCTTTCTTCGTAATTCCTTCATATTCATTAATTTCGGCTATCCTTATTACTTCTCCGGCAAACCGTATTATAGATAAATACGGTCATGAAAATAAGGAAGTAGAAATTGAACGGAGGTTTGGAGCATTTAGAATAAAAAAGAAAATTGTGATACCGGTAAGGACTAACAAAATACACAGCCCTTTAAGTGCATTATTCTGGGGATTTATTCCTGCGAGTATTATTTTTATTATAATATATTTTTTAAGAAATTATTACTCGTTCACGTCTTTCCCGCTTATCCCTTACTTCATTCTTATCCAGGGACTTTTATCGGGGGAACTTCATTTATTGCTGGATTTACCGACGGAAGGCGGGATTTTTATAAATAAAAAAAGGTTTTCTATGGGGCATTTCGCTTATGATAATCTGTTATTGAATTTTTCCGGAGTAATAATGGGTTTGTTTTTAATTTATATATCTTTTGGAGGAACTTATGAAAAAATTTATTATACCTTTAAGTATATTATTTTTGTTTTTAAGCATATCGTATAAGGCTTACGCCTGTTCACCGTCGTTTCCGGCGCTATGGCCGCCGTCTATAACGAGCACTTTATCTACCGACCATTCCGTTTCTATTACATGGTCTATGGATCTGCCGTTTATTGGCGATATTCAATCATACAGGATTTATTTAAATGGCAAATTGGTGCATACGATCAGTCCAAACATAACGAGTTTAATGTTCGAACCTGCGGGACACGGAGCTTATTCCGTTCAGGGATTGCAACCTGATACCGTTTACAATGAAGCCGTCGGGGTCGTTTTTGCGATACCGGTGGGCTGCGGCATCACTTGGAACGTGGAGATGAAATCAAGCGCAAACATAAGGACGCAAAAGGCTAATTGGCTACAAAATGCGCAAAACGGAGAGGAAGCCGTATCTAACGGCTATCAAGTATCGAAGCCGCACTCGCCTGGAATGAAAGTATCAAATATAACGGAAACGTCGGCGGAGGTTTCGTATGACGTTTCTAACGCTTATACTAATAGCGATTTTACGCAGAAAAATTATCAGGTAACGCGGTTTGTCGTGGTCGCAAAAGACGTATGTTCGCAGGGTGCTTTTTCTGCGTATGCCTCTAACTATGCTTTTTATAGCGAAGAAAAGGGTTATTATATGGAAAGCAAATATGACTGTAAACCGGAAAGATATATATATTATACCGGCATTGGACGGAATAAAGTCGAACACGTTGGAGAAAAATATAAATACGATATTTCAAGTCCGGAAGTAAAAAAAACGGTAAATCTAAGCGGAACGACAGGAATTATAAAGTTAAACCTTATAAATAATACGCCGTATGTAATTTACGGATACGATGTAAATTCTAACGGCGACGAATCAAATATTTCCGCGCCTATAGAGTTTTTAACGCCCGAGCCGGTCACAAAGGAAAAATAATTATGGATGCCAGATACGACGTTAATCTAAATAAAAGCAGAAATTATCTAAAGATAGCGGTTATATTTATTTTGGCGCCGTTAATCTCATTAGAAACCTTTGGATTTTACGTGGCTAAGTCTTTAAACTTCAGTCCTAAATTAGGGGAATGGTATTTTCCGTTAATGCCTTTGCGCTGGATTAACATATATGTTTTTAAAGACCACTATACTCCTATCTATCGTTATCTTTTGCAAGGATTTTTTTACGGGGCGGTAAGCTATATGGTCTCCGGCGTGTTAGGACTCTTTATAATAGGGCTTACCGCGAAAGTAAAGCCGTATTCGGGCTTATCGCACTTCGCGGACGAAAAGGAAGTCGAAGAAGCGAAACTATTTAAAGGCGAAGAAGATGAGGGAGTTTACATAGGCAGATATATTGTCGAAAGGCCGTATAAACTCTTTCCAGTTTTAAAAAAGAAAGTTCCGAGGTATTTAAAATACGATTTACCCACGCACGTAATAATGTTCGCGCCGACGCGTTCAGGAAAGGGCGTAGGCTTTGTCATCCCTAACCTTTTATCATGGAAGCATTCCATGATAGTAAACGATATTAAAGGCGAAAATTACGAAATTACCGCCGGCTTCCGCGCTAAAGAACTCAAGCAAAAGATTTATTATTTTAACCCCACTAAACTTAAGACCGACTGTTATAATCCTCTCGATGCCGTAAGGGCAGGGACTTCGGAGGCTATCAAAGACGCTCAATCCCTCGCTGAAATTATCATACACAGCAAATCGGAAAACGGAGCAGACGGAGATTCGCACTGGACGGATACCGCCGAAGCGCTTTTAACGGGATTAATTTTACATGTCGCTCATCATTTCGGCAAGGGCAATAAAAGCCGTTCTATAGGAGGTATTTACAGGCTTATAACGAGTCCTGAAAAACCTATATTAGATATACTCGAGGATATCTCGAAAAACAGCGAACACGAGATTGCAAGAAGAAAGGTAAAGACGGTCTTAGAAAAACCGGAAAAGGAAAGGGACAGCGTTATTTCTTCCATGATAAGATTTTTGGAATTGTGGGCGGACCCGATAGTGGACGCCGCCACGAGCAAATCGTCTTTTTCGATAGAAGAAATACGGAGAAAGGCGACCACGGTTTATTTAGTTATGCCGCCGTCAGATATTAAAAGGCTTAAACTTCTAATAAGGATAATAATAACGCAGTTCGTAAGACAGTTAGGCGAAAGAATGCCTGAGGATATTCTTGCCGAAGACGGATACGATCCAGTGCCCGTGTGTTTAATGATAGACGAGTTTCCCGCTTTAGACAAGCTTGAAGCGGTTGAAGAATCTATACCCGTTATAGCGGGTTATAGAGTTAAATATCTTTTGATTACGCAGAGTTTGAATCAGTTAGATAAAGTGTACGGTAAAGATAACGCTATCTTGGATAATTGCCAGGTCAAAATAACCTATGCGGCAAATGACCCGGCTACGGCCGAAAAGATTTCAAAACTTCTCGGCGAAACGGTTATTTTAAGGTCGTCGACGAGCCTTTCCGGAAACAGGATGAGCGCTATTATGTCTAACAATTCTTTCAGCGCGAACGAACAGGAAAGAAGTCTTTTAACTCCAGGGCAGATATTGCAACTGCCTCATAAGCAGAGTATCGTCGTTCTGGCGGAACATCCGCCTATACTGGCGGAAAAAATATTTTATTACAAGGATAAGCTTTTTAAGGACAAAATTAAATGGAAAACGCCGGAAATAAAAGAAGAACTTGTTATCGAAAATTACATAAAAGGCGCACCGTCAAGAATTAAAGAATCGGATTTAGAACTCTTAAAACAGTTAAGGGAAGATACTAAGGCCGAGATTAAAATAAAAGGGAAAAAGTAGTATATTTTTTTGCCTTTTGTATTCTGTTTTGATATAATTAAAAAGAATTAATATTAATTTAATATAAATAAAATTATGAATCTTACGGAAAACGAAGAAGCGGCGATAATTGCGACTGCTATTTACGAGCAATACGGAGGGCGTGAATTTACCCTCGTAACCGGCGCTAAGAAATTTCAATTTTTAAAAGGAGGTGGTTTGATATTTGAGATAGGTAGGAACGAAAAAGGCGTTAGATGGGTAGAAACTAAGTTAAATGCCGAAGATTTATACGATGTAAGGTTTTTAAATCGAAAAGGCGAAGTATTAGCAGAAGAAAAGGATGTTTTTGCTGAACAGCTGCACGACACATTTCAACAAAATACGCATCTTTATGCAAGTTTATTACCTAAAGAAAACGAATCTAAAATTAACTTTAAAGGAGGCAACACAATGAAAGCAACGACCATTATGGCGGGTACTACAGGGCTGGAAATTAAAGCCGGAGAAAGCAAAGGAATGATTAAAGAAGGAGAAAAAGGCGATTACGAAGTAAAAAAGGGAGAAATTTACTTAAGGTTATTCGAACACCCAGGGAAAGACGGGAAAAACCAGAAAGAAAGCTACGGCAACAGCATTATAAAACTAAGTCCGCAGGAGGCGCATAAAATTGCCGGAGCACTGAAAACGGCAGCAGAAACCCATGAAGCGAAACAATCGCTATATCCTGTTTCTCCTCATAAGTTTACAAAAGACGGGAAAACAACGGAAACGGTTATCGCTGTATCTAAAGACACTTATAAAGACAAGCAGGGCAACGATAAGGAAGCTTTTGTTATTAGTATCGGCAAAGGCGAAGAAAACTCGAAAGCAAACGAAAAAGCGTGGCTGAAGGTAAACATGTCGAAAGACGACGCCTTATACATAAGCGACTTCACTAAAGCCCTTGCGGTAGAGCAGTCTTACGAAAACAGCAAAAAGGTCGAAAAGACGCAGTCCCAAGGGGCAGAAAGGTAAGAGTAATGATTACCTACGAAATCCTTAATAATCTCTTAAAACCTATAGCGTCTCTGACGCAGGATAGAGATATTCAGGAAATCATGATTAACGCCGGCGATAATATCTGGATAGAAAAAGCCGGCGTTATGACTAAAACTAATATTAAAATCGATGAAAAGATTTTATTAAATGCCATTATGGTTATGAATTTCGCTAATAACAAAGAAGGCAAGGGTTCGCCGATTATCGAAGGAATACTGCCGGACGGTTCGAGGGTGGGAGGGGCAATCCCACCCGTTTCTAAAACTGCGTGTTTATCAATAAGAAAGTTTACGAAGGTTAAAAAGGATTTAAACGATTACGGCATAGCCGGAATAGGCGAAAAAGCAATAGAACAAAAAGCGAACAAACCCGATAACTTAAAAGATTATCTGATAGAAACGATAAGGTCTAATAAAAACATAATAATTTCCGGCGGAACAAGTTCGGGTAAAACTACTTTTTTTAATGTTTTACTTAAATATTTAGATAACAACGACAGAGTTATAACTATCGAGGATATATTCGAGCTCGAGGTAAACGTGCCGAATAAGGTCGCCTTAAGGGCGGCGAAATACGAAAATTACGACGTAAGTATAAACGATTTGGTTAAATTAAGTTTAAGAATGCGTCCCGATAAAATCATCTTGGGAGAGATCAGGGGAGCGGCCGGATTCGATTTAATGTGGGCATTTAATACGGGACACTCAGGCGGTTCGACTATTCACGCCAATTCGGTAAGGGCGACTTTAAGCCAGCTTGAAATGTATGTTTTAATGGCTAAAGTGGATTGGGATTATAAAACTATGCAGAAATTTATAGCAAACAACGTAAATACTATAATATGGCTCAACAGGACTAAAATAAACGGCGTAGATGTAAGAGGAATAGGGGAAATCGCCGAGGTTGTAGGTATTAATGAAAATGGAGATTACGAACTTGAAAAAATATTTTAAGGTGAGGATTTCTTTTAGAGTAGTGGCTGGATATACTGTCTTCGGAATATTGTCGATAGTTTTCTTTTATATATTTTTTTTAAAGAAATACGTCGGAATATTTAAAGATGGTTTTACCGTCCTTATAGTTTTAGCCTCTATCTTATACATAGGGGCGGTGATAACAAGGTATATTAAGGGAGAGTTAAATATAGAAGAGGAAGGATTAAAGACGGGAAACGGGTTCATAAAATTTGAAGATATTAGAGAAATTCTTATATCCGACGAAAAACGGTGGCAGAGGATAATGAGAGTGGGAAATATGATAATAGTCGGAAACAACGTCACGGTAGAGATTAAGAATATAGATAAACCCGAAGAGTTAAGCGATTTATTAACCGATTTAAGAGGCATAGAAAATTAATGGCTTTCGGAATATTGAGAATCAGAAAAATATTTGGAAAACAGGAACTCCTAAAAACGGCTAACCATAACGACAGAAAAAATGGTATCGTCAACGCCGACCCTGAAGGGGAAGTCATAAGATTTATAGGCGGAGATAATACGCTTGATGAGGCAGTTTTAGGGCGGTTACGGCAATTAAATATAAAATACGCAGATGGAGATTGTCTCGGCGTAGAGTTTATGATTTCTGCATCTCCGGAGTATTTTAGGGAACAGGCGCAAAATGCGGGGGAGTGGGATAAAGAAAAGGCGGAAGATTTCAAAAACGTGGTAAAAAAATGGCTTATAGATAAATATGGGGATAATATGGTTCACGGCGTATATCATCTCGACGAATCGACTCCGCATATACATGCGGTTATGACGCCTATATACGACGGGAAACTATATCCATATAAGTTTTTCGGGACGCAGGAACAAATGGTCGAACTTCAGGACAGTTTTGGGGAAGCGGTAGAAGCGGTAGGGCTTCATCGGGGATTGCACGGGTCTAAAGCAAAGCATAAAGATATTAAAGAATATTACAGAGCGGTAAACGAAAAAACGCAGATTAAAGGACTTCCCGAACCTAAAGCGTTTGATTTGCCGGAAACTCCAGGAATAATGAGTAGTAAGAATAAAATAGCGGAATACGGCAAGGCTTGCGCAGAAATCGGCGCAAGCGCACAAAGAAAGTTAGTAAGTTCATTAATAGAAGAGTTATATAAGAAAGCACTTTTATACGATACCGCGAAAGAAAGAAATAGGGATATTAGTGAGTTTTTGGACGAAAATGAAGAAAAATTAAGGATTGTAAGGGATGTACCGGTTGCGGTATTAGAAGGGATTGCAAGAGATATAGAGAAAAATAGGAAAAAAGAAAAAAGCGCAGAGATAGTGCGATAGTAAGTTTTTTTATCGGGATAGAACTTCAGGGTAATAAGCTGCTTATTACCCTGAAGTTCTAAAGGAGAAGGATATGGGATATATAAAGGGGTTTTTTAGTAAGGAAAAAAGGGAAAGGATTAAAGAAAAAGACGAGGCGGTTTTAATAAGAGATAGGTTTAAAAGGTTTTTAAAGGATAATATCGGGATAAAAACGATGTTTAGTAAGTTTTTTATATTAATAGGAATAGCGGTAATAATAGGTTTAGTAAGTTTTAATTTTAAATATTTAAAGGGGGGCGGATTAAAGGAAGGCAGCGGATTTTTTAGTAAGAGCAACGCAAGTAATGCGGAGAGCGTGAAAAAAGAAAAAAGTTTTTTAGTAAGTATAATGGCTATAAGGGCTTTAAAATATAAAGAAAGATTGAAGAAATTAAAAAGAACAAGAATAAGGATAGGCAATAAAAGTTTTTTAGTAAGAGTGGCGGTAAATAAACCAGAATGGGAAACGGGTTTAATGTGGATAAAAAAGATGGGGCAAAAAAAGGGGATGTTATTTGAGTTTGGAAAGCCGGTAAATTACGGATTTTGGATGAAGAATACGCTGATTCCTTTAAGTATATTGTTCGTGGGTAGCAATATGAAGGTAAACGGAACGGTAAATATGCGGCCGTGCGAAAATTATTCGGGGGGCGGAACATTTTACCGGCAAAGGGGGCTGATATGTCCGCAGTATATTCCGGAAAAAAAATATATATATGCCATTGAAATTAATAAGGAAAAAGGGGTTAGTAAGTATATCGGGAAAAAGATTTATATAGGGAATAAATAACTAAATAACTAAGGAGGAAAAATAATGGCAACAGGACAAAATTATTTATATTCGTCCGAGAAATTGAACGGAATAGTAGGGGCGGTGATAAACGACGACGGGTCGCTAATGATTCATACGAACGACGAAACGCTGTTCGGGAATGTGAGAAATAAATATCCCGAATATAAGGGGTTAGGAGCTTTATTTAACCTTGAGAGAATTAAAAATTTAGAAAAGTTCGGCAAGGTCGGCGTTATAGAATCGCTTAATGAGGGAGAGGGATTTATTAAAATAGAAGGTTTAAAGATGGACGTCGAGAAGGATGAAGAGGGGCGAATAATTAATAAGGAAGAGTTTCAGAAAATATTGGATAACGATACGGACTTCTGTAAGGATATGCTTTTAAATAAGCCGGCTAACTTAATGTTTGAGCCTAAAAGCAAAATGAACACGCTCGAGGTGGGATCCGAAGAGTTGAACGGCAATAAATATCTTAATATCGATTATAACTCTTATTTTATTAAAAAGCCTTATGAACTTACGGATATGTTTAAAGACAATATAGGATATATGCACGACAGGGAAAATAGACAGATAAAAATACTTGCCGACGAAGAAAATTTAAAAAAATTAGAAGAGCTCTCCAGCAGGGTTAAAATAAATTATGTCTATGGGCAGGGGAAGCAGGGAACAGGGAACACCGAAAAAGAAAAAAATAAAGAAGGGGCAGAAAGGGGAGATCAGGGACAAAGGAAAGAAATAAACGGAAAGGAAAGCGGAAATAATAGAGATAAAAGTAGAAAAAAATCCAATCCTAATTCTCTTGCAAATGTATGGAGGATGGCCGAGGGGGACGAAGCATCCAGAGCTATCGCCGGCATGCTGCACCACATAGCGGACACGATGCATGCGGCAAGGCAGGGGAAGCAGGGAGCAGGATTAAACGGAGGGAACCAAACACAAGGAATCGGGTTAGCCGGAAGTGAAAATCAAGAGAAAAATATTGCGGCAGGTAAAGACGCCGGTATAGAAATGTAGTTAAATTAATTAAAAAATTAAAAGAGGAGAAAATGCTATGGAAAAAGTAAAAGAAACCTACGGAAAAGTTAAGGAGTTCGTTTTTTGCCACTCGGTCGGCGTTAAGGCGGTAAGTATTTTTATGCTTCAGTTGACGATACTCGGGATGTCGTTTATGTTTCCCGAGGTGGCTTCGGCACAGCAATTGCCGGGTATCGCTCAAGGACAAAATCTTGTCCAAATCGCGGAAGAATACGGCGGTCCTATCGTTGGCGGTCTTGGAATATTCATGATGGGGGCGGAACATTTTACCGGCAAGGGCGAAGGCAAG
>JAJZYC010000106.1 GCA_021806125.1 bacterium | reverse complement strand
TAATATCTTTATAATAGCCGTAAACTCCGGTTCCTCCGAGAACGTTAACTGTAAAAGGACTGTATTCTTTAACTTTAATAGCCGTCTGAAGTATTTTTCTTAATTTATCGGAACTCATTAAAGAAAGAAGGCATACATCGTAATGCATTACTGATTTTGAGTTTTTTGGATTATATTTGCTCGCGGTATTTTTAAATGCTTCGAGAAGCGTTTTTTCCGATGTAAAAAAATCTACTTCATAGCCTTTATTTCTCAAAAAAGAAATAAAAAAAAGGATAGGCGGGGCTTCTTTGGAATTAAAACTTTCATAATCTACGTAAAAGGCAATTTTATTTTTTATCTTTTTCGTCATTTAATTTTTTTAATTATTTTACTCCTATTCAGTAATTAGCTAACAATTATGCTGATATACTATAACTTTTAATGCCTTTAGTCAATAATAAACTCTATAAAACTCTATTAATTTCCTTAACGGGGTATATATTTTTTAGCATGGATAATGGGTTAATATCTTTTCCGCTTCGCAGTCTTTCGCTTTCATTAATTATTGTATCTATTTTTTTTAGAAAATAAAGAATAACAACGCACCGTTTATTTAAATTTATAATTTCTAAGTTACTCTATTGACTTTTATTACTCCTTTAATAGATTTAATGCCGTCAATAATAGATTCCGCCTGTTTGTTGTCTCTCACGTCAATATCGAACAAATGAACCGCTCTTCCGTCTATAAGAGTTCTAACCTGAGCTTTTGATATATTCGCTCCTTTAGCAGATATCAAAGATGCTATATTGGCTAAAACGCCTTTTTTATCGTCGGTTATAATCCTTATTTTTGTTTCAAATAATTCTACTTTGGATAAATTTGATTTATTTTTGGAGGTTTCTTTCCAATTAACGCTTATAAGCCTGCTTTCGTCTATTCCTATTATATTTCTGCAGTCTGTTTTATGAACTATAACTCCCCTTCCTCTTGAAATAAATCCTACTATATCATCCCCCGGTATAGGACGGCAGCATCCGGCAAGTTTATAAAGAAGACCGTCTCCAAGCGAAGAAACTATGGCATCGTTTTTTATAGAACTTGGCTTAATTTTTTGAATAATTTTATTTATTACGTTTCCTGTGGTTTTTGTAATTAAAGATAATTTGTCGGACTTTTTATAATTTGGTATAACTAAAGAAAATATATACTGAGGTGAATATTTGCCGTAACCTAAGCCCGCAAACAGTTCTTCTTCGGTTTTTAATGAAAGTTTCTGCATCGTTAAAACTAATAATTCTTTAAAGTCTAAAGATTTATTTTCTAATTTTTTAAGTTCCTTTTCTAAATTTTCTTTGCCGGTGGCAATACTTAATTCTCTTTCCTCCTGTCTGACGTAATTTCTTATTTTCGATATGGCTTTTGAAGACTTTGCATATCTTAACCAGTCGCTTGAAGGATGATGTCCTTCTTTCGTTAAAATTTCTACTATATCGCCGTTTGAAAGCTTATACTTAAGAGGTACCATAACGCCGTTTACTATAGCTCCAGTAGTTTTGTCGCCGATTTCGGTATGTATGTAATAGGCAAAATCTATCGGCGTAGAATTTTTTGGCAACGCTATAACTTTTCCCTTAGGCGTAAAAACATAAACTTCTTCCTGAAAAAGATCGATCTTTACGCTGTCTAAAAATTCATGCGGGTCCTTAAGGTCTTTTTGATATTCCACAAGCTGTCTTAACCAGTTAAACTGCTCAAGGTCATCTTTTTCTAATTCCCTTATGTTTTCTTTATATTTCCAGTGTGCCGCTATGCCGTACTCGTCTATAAAATGCATCTCTTTAGTCCTGATTTGAATTTCTACTCTCATACCTTCGGGGCCGATTACCGTCGTATGTAAAGAGCGGTATAGATTTGCCTTAGGCATGGCAATATAATCCTTAATCCTTCCGGAAATAGGTTTCCAGATTGAGTGAACTATGCCCAGCGATTCATAGCATTCGGTTTCGTTATCAACTATTATTCTAAGCGCAAGTAAATCATAAATATCCTCAAAGCTGACGTGCTGTTCCATCATCTTCTTGTAGATGCTGTAAAAATGCTTTGGCCTTCCGTATATTTCTGCTTTGAGATTATGTTTTTCCAAGTATCCCTTAAGAATATCTGTAATTTTTTCTATATATTTCTCTCTTTCCGTCTTTTTTTTGTTTATTTTAAAAGATAAATCTTTATACGCCTGAGGATTTAAATATTTAAGAGAAAGGTCTTCCAGCTCGCTTTTTATAAAAAATATTCCGAGCCTGTTAGCTAAAGGCGCATAAATATCTAAGGTTTCCTGCGCTATTTTAATCTGTTTTTCTCTTGGAAGAGCTTCTAGTGTTCGCAAATTATGAAGCCTGTCGGCTAATTTTATAATTATAACCCTTATATCCTTAGCCATTGCGACTATCATTTTTCTGATATTTTCGGCTTCAAGCTCTTCTGAAGTTCTAAAGTTCAGTTTACCCAGCTTAGTCAGACCGTCGACTATAAAAGCGACTTCTTCGCCGAATTCGGATTTGATATCTTCTATCGTCGTTAAAGTATCTTCCACCGTATCGTGCAGAAGAGCGGAAACCACGGAAGCGCAATCCATCCTTAAACCGGCAACTATAGCGGCAACTTCGATCGGATGAGTAAGATAAGGCTCGCCGGACACTCTTTTTTGTCCCTGGTGCATTCTTTTGGAAAATGCATAAGCCTTTTTAAGCAGTTTAAATTTTTCGGTATGAATTTCTTCTATGCTTATATCGTCAAGAGTATTGATATTATTCCTAAAAAGTTCTATGATATTGTTTAAGGCGCTGAAATCGCCGGAGGGATTAACCGTTACAAGGTTTTCGTTTGGAATACTCATAAAAAAAATAAGTGGTTTATTTTACTTCCGCTGTTTAACGCCGACATATCCTTTCGCTATCTCCCTTAACGCTACGACGATAGGCTTATTTTTTGAAACGACTCTCGGCTCAGATCCTTCCATGATCTGCCTTGCCCTTTTTGCCGCTATTATTACAAGCGTAAATCTATTTTCCACGTTTCTTAAACAATCTTCGATAGTTACTCTTGCCATTTAAATTCCTCCATTTTAAATTTTGTCGTTTTCCGTTTAATGATAGTGCCAGAATTGAATTTAGGCACCGTAATATATTTATTATATCATTGTTTTAGGATTTAAGCTTTAAATTTATTCAAATTTTTACATCTCTCGGCTATTACGATAGATTTTAATTTGATATATGCCTCGTTTAAATCGTCGTTGGTAATAATATAATCGTAAAATTCTCCGTGCTTAATCTCTTCGTATGCAGTAGCCAGCCTTTTATTTAATTCGTCGCCGCTTAACCCGCCTCTTTTTTTTAATCTTTCTTTTAATACTTCGTAAGAAGGTGGAGTAATAAATATAGTTATTAAAGTACTGTTTTTTAAAGCGGCGCCCTTTTTGTTTTTGTATATTTTATTTAGCTTTTCCACTCCCTGAACGTCTATTTCCAATAAAATATCGCATAAAGAATCCGAATTGTAAACCGATTTGTATGCGGTACCGTATTTTTTACCGAAAACATTTGCCCATTCTATAAATTCATCGGATCCTATCATTTTATCGAATTCCGCATCGCTTATAAAATGATAGCTGACGCCGTCTATTTCGCCTTCTCTTTGCGCCCTGGTAGTAAAGGAAACGCTCGATTTTATATCTTTAAATTCTTTCAAAAGCATACTGCATAAAGTGGTTTTTCCGGTACCGGAAGGAGCAGACACCGCAAAAATTAAGCCCTTCGGCTTCCCGTCGCCATGAAGCGATTCATTCTTAAAATCAATATTGTCGTTATCGTTATTCATTTTATATTTTGATATTTTAAAATTTTGCTCTTAATTAAGTTTGATGCTCTTTCCCCTCTAATCTCGCGATAATCGTAGAAGTATTAAGCGCCGAAAGGATGATGTGACCCGAATCGGTAATAATCACCGACCTAGTTTTTCTTCCTTCGGTGGCATCCACTAAATTATTTCCATCCTTTGCCGTTTCCCTGAGTCTTTTCATCGGAGAAGAACTCGGCGAAACCACCGCTACGACCCTGTTCTGTAAAACGACGTTTCCAAACCCTATATTTATAAGTTTTTGCATTTAAATAAAAATCAGATTCTATTTAATAAATCTCGTTTTATTATTTTATATTATTATATATATTACGCGAACGATTCTTTATTCCGCCGAAAATCCGAAAGCAGCAGTTCCTCTAACTCGTTGACGCCTACTGCATATGTTCCAAGCTGGGAAACCGCAATGCTTGCCGCGGCGTTTGCGATATAGCATGCATCGGAAATACAAGCTCCAACGCTTTTTGCAACAGCCAGCGTCGAAATAACCGTATCTCCGGCACCGGTAACGTCATAAACTTCTTTTGCGCGCGCTTTTAGGTGTAAAGGACTCCTTCCGTCGTTATAATAAAGCGACATGCCGGACTCTCCTCTTGTGATAAGCAGATAATCCGGTTTGACTTTTTTCATAACAGCCCTGCCCGCTTTTTCAAGCGTTTTTTCGTCCTTTATTTTAATGCCCGAACCGCCTGAAGTTTCATTTAAATTAGGTGTTAAGACTGAAACATTTTTATAGAATTTGAAATTTTCAACCTTTGGATCGAGAGCTATAAATTTATTTTTTTCTCTTAAAAAATTAACTAAACTAGAAAAAAAATTTTTCTCTATTAATCCCTTGCCGTAATCTGAAATTATTACTGCATCTATTTCGTCGGTAATATTTTTAATTCCTTCAAGAAGCCGCCTGTAAACAGAAGCATTAAATTTTCCGTTATCTTCCCTATCGAACCTGACGATCTGCTGATTGTGGGCAATTACTCTGGTTTTAATAATCGTTTGAAAATTTTTTAAAGTTAAAATATATGAACTATCGACATTGCCGATTAATTTTTTTAATATATCGCCGTTGTAATCATCTCCTACTACTCCGGCTATATAAACTTTTGCGCCGAGTTTAGCCACGTTGCCGACTACGTTGGCGGCTCCGCCCGGCATAAGCTTTTCCGACTTAACGTTAACGACCGGAACAGGTGCTTCGGGGGATATTCTGTTAACGGTTCCATATACAAAATGGTCGACCATGATATCTCCTATAACAAGTATTCTAGCCTGATTAAATTTTTTTACTATATCTATCAAATTTTTTGAAAACGGAATAGGCATTTTATCTGTTTATATTTTTATAAAAATTTCATAAATAAATTTATGGTTTTATCTGCGCAATT
>JAJZYC010000105.1 GCA_021806125.1 bacterium | reverse complement strand
TGATATAATAAAAATTGAAATTTTAAATGATATTTTAACGGATTTGCGAAAGAGGATATAAAATTATATGGATGAGAACGTTGTTTTGTGCGCCGTATGCAGTTGGAGGGGCGTCTGCAAAAAAAAGTACAGCATTTCGGGAATAGAGATTTTTAACTGCCCGGATTTTTCAAGAGACGTTTCTATTACAATATCCGGCATCGAAGAATTGATGCACTTTATAAATAATTTTAAAAGCGACAGGATAAATTAATTTGAAAAAAGATAAGCTTACGGCGGTTATCGTATTTCTGGTAATAATATTTATCGTTTTCGTATTGGGGCTCTTTGTAGGCAAGAAATTGTCCTCTAAAAGTTCAAAAGAAGGAGTTATAAAAGAATCCGCTTTAAAAAATAAAAGCGTTCCTAATGCCGGACTAAATTCCGAAGAACAAAACCCCGTTTCCGCGGACAATATAAAATTTGCTCCGATTTCAAAATTAGCATCTTTAAAAAAAGGAAAAGCCGAAACAAAAAAAACTGAAAAAGTCCAAAAACCCGCAAATGCGGTCGCGGCGAAACCGGCGGCAAAAACTAAAATAGTTTACGTAAAAAAGCCGGTATACGTATATAAATATATAACGAAAAAAAGTCCTGCTTCGCCTTTTAATTCTAAAATTTATTATACCATTCAAGTTGCTGCTCTTAAAAATTATGCGCAGGCTAAAACTCTGGCGGATAAGCTTAATTCTATGGGATTTTTTGCTTATATCGTCCCCATATCAGTAGCCGGCAAGACGGGAAAAGCGGTTTATCAGCAGGTCCGAGTAGGAAAATTTTCTAACATTGCCGGCGCTAAATCTGTTGAAAATACCATATCGAATAAATTTAAAGTAAAGCCTTATATAATCAAAGTCGATTAGATTATCGTATAAGCCTCTCGGAAACACCCGTCTTTATAAGTTTATACCGTTCTATATGCCCTTATAATTCAATATACATTCACTCTCCATCAAGAAATATTTTTGCATAAGAAAAATGTTCGATATGCGATATAATTAAACTAATTATCTTGACATAATAAAAAAAATAATATATATTTAACAATAATAATTACTATTTAAAAGGGATGACGGATTTTTAAATCCGCTCCATAAAAAGGAGGTATTTTATGTGCGAAGAAAGTTATGAAGAATTTGAAATTGCGGCTGTCGGGAAACCGGTTCCCTCTTTCGGAGAGATTAACACTTACGACCCTAAGACTCACGGGTTCGGAAAATTTAGCTTAGAAGAAGCTAAAAAAAATAAAAAATGGACTATTCTCGTATTTTATCCGGCAGATTACACATTTGTATGTCCGACTGAACTTGCAGATTATGCAGAAAAACAGGATGAGCTCGAAAAGATGGGCGCGCAGTTGGTTTCGATAAGCACCGATACTCATTTTGTTCATATGGCTTGGCAGAGAGACGAGAAACTTTTGGAAAAAGTAAAATTTATTATGGGAGCAGACCCTACCGGAAAGGTTTCTAGGCTTTTCGACGTTTACGACGAAGAAAGCGGACTTGCGTTGAGAGGCACTTTTATTATAAACCCCGAAGGTGTCCTTGTCGCCTCGGAGGTTAATTTCTTTAACGTCGGCAGGAACGCGGACGAGCTCGTCAGGAAGATGGAGGCCAATATATATGTATCTGCCCATCCGGACGAAGTCTGTCCCGCAAAATGGCATAAGGGCGGAAAAACCATTAAACCCGGACCGAACGTTGTCGGCAAGGTTTATGAAGCGTTGAAATAAAAATATTTAACCGCCCCGCCCTGCGGGTTTCCCCTCCTTAAAAAGGAGGGGAGTTTTTATTAAGTTTCCTGCATAGCTGACGGGGTGGTTTATTTTGCTATATATTAGACGTAATGTCGTAAACGCGCTTATAGGCTTCTTCTACGCCGCCTAGGTCGCGCCTGAACCTGTCTTTATCGACTTTTTCAAGCGTTATCTTATCCCAAAGCCTCATTGTATCCGGAGTTATTTCATCTGCCAAAAGTACTTTTCCGTTCAGGATTCCGAATTCAAGTTTATAATCGACAAGCAAAAGACCGTTTTTGTCGAAAAAATCCTTTAAAATTTCGTTTATCTTTAATGCGATTCCCTTAGCCTCTTCAACGTCTTTTGTTTCTCCAAGGTCGAATGCTTTTACGTAGGTTTCGTTAATCATAGGGTCGCCGAGTTCGTCGCTTTTAAAATAAAGCTCTACCACAGGAGAAAGCAGTTTAACGCCTTCCTCGACGCCCATCTTTTTGGCGAGGCTACCTGCCGTGTAGTTTCTCACTACAAACTCTACCGGAAACATTTTTAAATGATGAACCAGCATCTCTCTTTCCGATAATTTTTCGATGAAATGGCTTTCAATTCCCTTGCTTTTCAATAACTTAAACAAAGAAGAGGATATAGCGTTGTTAAATTCCCCCTTCTTCATAATGGTTCCTTTTTTCTGTCCGTTGAAAGCGGTAGCATCGTCTTTAAAATACGTTACCAGCCTGCTGTCGTCGTTTCCGTACAGGTAAAGGATTTTTGCCTTGCCTTCGTAAATTTTTTTAAATCCTTTTTCTTCCGAAGTATTCATAAACACCTCCTATGTTTATAAATTTATAAAATAAAATAATTAAATGTATATAATTTTAAAACTAAAATGATTTTAAATCAATTTAAAATAATGTAAAATAATTAAATTAAATAAATTTTATTTATAATATGAAAAGCAATAAAGTACTTATATATGCCCTTATAGTTTCCGTCGTAATCCACTCGGCGCTGATTTTATTTTTGCTTAAATACGGCAATCAGCATAAAAAAAACAAAAAGGTCCATAAATATACCAAACCTATTCTGGTAGAGCCTTATAAATTTATTAAAAATCTTGAAAAATATAAAATAAAAAACCCTAAATATGCAAGCATTAAGCCTCATTACGCCAAGAAAAACACAAGGCTGAACGCTCCGCCTTCTTTCAGCAATCCGTCGTCGGCTCCTGTTCCATACACGCCGCCCGCCCCTTTCCAGAGGAATTTTGCGAGCAACTACAGGCGCAGAAAGCCAGCCCCGAGATACCGCAGAGTTATAAGCAATTCCCATATAGTATCGAACAATACGTCTTCGCGTCCCAGGCGCAGGCGAAGACTGAGCAATCTTTTTCCGATGGGGAAATTTTTTAACCAAGCAGCGCCGAATGCGGCGGGAACCGGAATAAAAAATCCTTCGCGCGGAATAAAATCGGCTACCGTAAATCTCAATACCACTACTATAAAGTATGCGTCGTATTTACTGCACGTTAAAAATAAAATAGAAAACGTCTGGGAATATCCGTACAGGGCAAGGAGAGAAGGCTTATCCGGACTGCTCGTAATCGAGTTTTCGATTAATAAAAACGGTTCGATACACAGCGTAGCCGTTCTGAGGTCTTCGGGAAAAAAAATTTTGGATAAGGCGGCGGTTAAAGCGATATACGAGGCGGCGAGATATAATCCTTTTCCGCATTACTGGACTATAAACCGGCTTAATATAATAGGAACTTTTATTTACAGGCTTTCCGGTTTTTACGTTTATTGATAAATTCGTGCAATAAAATAAATATAATAGTATAATTTTAGTATAATTTTAGTATAATTTTTCTAAGTTTTAATAATACTGGATTCCCGCCTTCGCGGGAATGACACCCGTTGGCTGAAAAGTTAAACCCTCTAAAGTCATTCCCGCGAAGGCGGGAATCCAGTCAAATAAGGAGATTTTACCGTATGAACATATCCATAGTAGGCACGGGCTACGTAGGTCTCGTTACGGGCGTATGCCTTGCGGATTCCGGCAATACCGTTTACTGCGTGGATAACGACGAAAATAAGATTAAATCGTTAAAAGCCGGGGTAATTCCTATTTACGAACCGGGGCTTAAAGAACTTACCGATAAAAACGTTAAATTAAACAGGCTTTATTTTACGAAAGATTTACGCGAAGCCGTCGGCAAAACCGACGTGGTATTTATAGCCGTAGGCACTCCTCCTCAGGATAACGGGGAAGCGGATTTGTCAAACGTCTTTAAGGTAGCGGAAAGCATCGCTGACTCTATAGACTGCTTTAAAACCGTAATAGTCAAAAGCACCGTTCCGGTCGGGACGTGCAGAAAGGTGGAAAGCATAATCGCCAAAAAAACCAAAAACTTCTGCATAGCGTCAAACCCCGAATTTTTAAAAGAAGGCGCCGCTATAGACGATTTTCAGAGACCCGACAGAATAGTAGTAGGGATTAATTTCAAAAAGGACAACAAGAAAGAAGCGCAGGCGGCAAAAGAAATTATAGACGAAATATACGAACCGTTCGTAAGGACGGGAGCGCCGATATATTTTATGGATACAAATTCTTCGGAACTTACGAAATATGCAGCTAATGCTATGCTTGCGGTAAGAATAACTTTTATGAACGAAATAGCAAACTTATGCGCCCTGACGGGAGCGAACGTAGATAGCGTCAGAATAGGCATAGGTTCCGATAAAAGAATAGGCAAGTCCTTTTTATTCCCTGGAATAGGCTACGGCGGAAGCTGTTTTCCGAAAGACGTAAAAGCTCTGTATCAAACAGCGAAACGGCATAACTACGAATTTAAACTTCTAAAGGCCGCGGACGAGGTGAATGCTTCGCAGAAAGAAATTATCGTAGATTTTATATTAAAGCATTTCAAGGGAGATATAGCAGGCAGGACTTTTGCCCTCTGGGGACTGTCTTTTAAGCCTAAAACCGACGATATAAGGGAAGCACCTTCTTTAGTCATAATATCTAAACTTCTTTCCTACGGCGCTAAAATTAAAGCTTACGACCCTATAGCCATGGACAATACCAGAAAAATTTTCTCGGAAATAGAATATGCGGAAGATATGTACGGCGCGGTTAAAGGCGCGGACGGACTAATAATCGCTACGGAATGGAACGATTTCAGGGTGCCGGATTTCGATAAAATTAAAGCCGCGTTGAAAACTCACGCGGTATTCGACGGAAGGAATATTTACGACAAAAAAAGAATGCTCGAAAGCGGCTTCGATTATTATTCGGTAGGGAGGTAAATTTATTTTGACGAACGTTATCTTATGCGGAGGAAGCGGAACGAGGCTGTGGCCTATTTCGAGGACTTATTTCCCCAAGCAGTTTTATAAACTTATAGGCGATATGTCTTTATTTCAGCTGACAGTTCTAAGAAACAAGGATTTATGCGGCGATTTCATAATCGTAACCAATAAAGACCAGTATTTCATCGCGCTCGACCAGCTCGATGAAATCGGCGTTAAGAACCGCAGGTTTATTTTAGAGCCTGCTCCCAGAAATACCGCGGCGGCCGTCGCGCT